>NZ_JBJDXL010000087.1:0-1597 GCF_051866655.1 Intestinibacter sp. | reverse complement strand
ATTTTTCGAAATCGCTTAGTTTTGCAGTATTAAACACTACTTCTAGGTGCATCATGATCGATTTATTGTTTAGCTTTTTGTCTTTTCTAAGTTTTACTTTATCTTTGTTGGCGCTAGTTATACCCTCTAGACTTTTTAGTTTGTCGTATAAAATTATCGGTTCGATTTCGCTGGTTCTAAGCTGTTTGGCTATTAATTCAACTGTCATAGTATGTCTGTCTACGATTTCGATTATATCGTCTATTATTTTTCTGTCCTCTTCTGAATATTCTATCTTGTTATAGCTGTAAAATAATGCCTGTAAGTCAGCTATATCCTTAAATTCTTCTACCTCTATTTGGTGGTAATTGTAGTCTGTAAAATCATTTCTAGTCGTGATTATAAATTTGCAGCCTGAGTTTATCAGATCTTCTAGATTTTCGTCCTCGTCGACATCGAAGTTATCCACAATTATCAATGTTCTATCGTCTGATAGCTCGCAGATTTTCTCTAGCTTTCTGTTAAAATAATCCTCATCTTTTTCATCCTCTACTCTTTTGAAATTGGCAATTGGAATCTCTCTGTCGTTTACGACTAAGTCAAATAATGAAGTCAAGTAGCTTGCAAATATAACCACATCGTATTCTTTTTTGTATAAAAATGCGTACTGCTTGGACAACACGCTTTTTCCTATCCCTCCAAATCCATGTAGAAAAACTGTGTCCGTCTCGTTTTTTAGCTTGTCATGAATAAGCGCCATCTCTTCTTCTCTACCTATAAATACGTTGTCGTTTTGGGCAAAATTAGACTTAAAATAAACCTCGTTTGGTGATGACAACAACACTAATTTCTCCAAAATCTCGATTAACTCATCTGCATTTTTATATCTCTTATTCACAGATGACGACAATGTCTTCTTAAACAATGTCTTTATATATCTGAAAACTTTAGGATTTACACCTTCAAATAAGGGATCCTTCAAATCAAATTTCCAATCTGCAAAAACCTTTCTATCATCTACATCTGGAATTCTGCCCATTATTTTAGAGAAAATAACTGCTCCAATTGAATATATATCTGTAGCCTCACATATTTTTTTAACTTTATGCTGCAACTGTTCTGGAGCTGCCCAGTTTTCAGAATAGGATACTCTGTTCACTTTTCCTGATTTTATATCCTTTATCGATTCCACACTTCCAAAATCAAATAATATTATGAGTTCATTAGTCTCAGGCAGTTTCAATATATTTTCTGGTTTTATATCTAGATGGACATATCCGTATTTGTGATACATACCTATAGTTTTCGTAAGTGCTAGACCTATTTGAAATATATCCTGCAAATTTTCTCCTTCGACTTTGTCGTAGGAAATCCCGTTGTTATAGTTTACGACCATATACATGGTGTTGTTTCCAAATAAAAGATTTTGCGCATTGCCTGTGCTGTTCAATGTGTCTAAATTGCTTTGAAACAAGGTGTTCTTCTCATATGCATCATAAAATAAATCCCAAGATTTCTCAAAATCCTCCCTATGCTCCTCTTTCACAACTAAACTCAAATCCTCATCTCTGTCTATCTCCATATATGCAGGATAAAATTCCTTCAATCTAACTAAATG
>NZ_JBJDXL010000086.1:0-1603 GCF_051866655.1 Intestinibacter sp. | reverse complement strand
GGGACATGTATAGTTGAGACGATTTTTATGTGGCCTGGACTTGGAAAGCTATCTATAGAGGCGATTACTAAAAGGGATTATTTACTACTTCAAGGATATGTCGTGTGGATTGCGGTTGCATTTGTAGTTATAAACTTAATTACAGATATAGTTTATAGATTTATCGACCCTAGAATAAAATCAAGTCAGGAGGATTGCTAATGGAGAGTTCATTAAAAAAAGGCAGAAGAATAAGCAATACAAAGCTCAACTTGATTATATCGGTTGTACTTACAGTTATACTTTTATTTATCTGTATTGTAGCTCCTTATATAGTTCCGTATGACCCTAATGCACAGGATTTATCGATATCGCTTAGTGCTCCAAGTAGTGCTCATTTATTTGGGACAGATAAATTTGGAAGAGATGTATTTTCGAGAGTTTTATGTGGAGGAGCTCCATCTATATTCGGTTCGATAATTATAGTAATCATCGTTACTGTAATAGGTGTTGCGTTGGGAGTAGCAGCAGGTTATTTTGGAGGAAGGATAGATTCCTTTATATCTAAAATAACTGATATTTTTCTAGCGTTTCCAGGAATGGTACTCGCAGTTGCTATAGCTGGTATGCTAGGAATAGGTATTGTAAATGCTATTATCGCACTTTCAGCAGTTAGATGGACTAAATTTGCTAGACTAGCTAGGAGCAAGACGATTTCTATTAAAGAAAATACATTTATACAAGCGTGCAAGGTATCTGGATTATCAGATTTTAATATTATAGTCAAACATATAATTCCAAATATTATGGGAGAAATAATGATAACTGTAATGTTAGATGTAGGGGTTACAATGCTTGAATTGGCGGGATTGTCGTTTTTAGGCTTGGGGGTAGCTCCACCTACAGCAGAATGGGGATATATGTTAAATGAAGGTAGAAGTTATTTGCAGACTTGTCCGTGGATAGTTTTATATCCAGGCTGTGCAATTATAATAACTGTTATGATTTTAAATTATCTCGGCGATAGTATAAGAGATTATTTAGATCCAAGATACAAAGAAATTTAAGGAGGAGACCAAAATGAAGTTAAAGAAAACAGTAGCACTTTTACTATCAGCAGTATTATCAGTTGGAATATTGACTGGCTGTGGTAATTCTTCAGATTCGAAGGAATCAGGAAAGGAATTAGTTTATGGAACAGGGGTATATGCTACGACTGGTTCTCTAGACCCAGCTGAAGCTAGTTATAATGGATGGTTTACTCTTCGTTATGGTATAGGGGAGACACTATTTAAAGTCAATGATGACAGTACAATAGAACCATGGCTAGTTAAAGAGTATAAAACAGTAGATGATACAACTTGGGAAATTGTAATAAAAGATGGTATAACTTTTTCAAATGGAAAAGAGTTGGATGCAGAGGCAGCAAAAGCATCAATTCAGAGAGTTTTAGATAATAAAGATGTCGCTGCAGGACAAGCTCTATCTATAGACTCAATAGAAGCTGATGGACAAACACTTACTATAAAAACTACTAAACCAAATCCAGCTTTAATAAATCAATTATGTGATCCAGACTTAGTCATATTAGATGCAGATTCTGAAGATATGAGAACTAAGCCTG
>NZ_JBJDXL010000085.1:0-1613 GCF_051866655.1 Intestinibacter sp. | reverse complement strand
AAATGTAGATAATAATTATATTGATTGTAATACTACTGCAAGAAAATCTTCTTTCTAGATAAAAAGAAAATTTAATTGGGATTCTGATTTATTTGACTTAGTAGAAAGCATTAACTTTCAAAGTAGGATGAGATAGATGAATCAACTAAGTGGAAGATTATCAAAATATCAATATTTTACTAATACTGTTAATATTGGGGAATATTTATCTGGGGTATAGTTAAATGGGAAGAAAGAACAATATCAATTTGCTTTTAGATATAGGTAGAATGGACGAAATAATCCAGAAGGATTATTCTCCACCACTAATAATTTAAAATTTGAAGGAACTGAAATAGATAATTAGTCTATTTTAGATATACTTGCAGATATTAATCTAAAGGACTTTAAGAATAAATTACTATCTTAGGATCTTAATGAATATGAAACAGTTCTAAGAAATATGTTAGAAATGTTTGATTATTATCTATAGACTAATTTCTTATCAGATAAAGGTTTAGATATTCTATGGAATTATAAGTAGAAATATAAAGCAGATCCAGATAATAATCTATATTCTAAGAATTATTTAAACCACTTATTAAAGTTAGCACTAAGAGTTGCAGATATAGATTATGAAGTATAGTCCGCAGGGAATAAAAATTTCAAGAGCTATATAAGTAACGATTCAAAATATTCAAGTCTTGTAACTAGAGATTCTAAACGTACATTCTCATCTATACTAGATATTTAGGCAAATAAGATATTTTTTAAAGCTACAAATACATAGGATAAAGCATTAAGTAATCTAGCTAGAATAGGTGTAGAAGTAGCTGGTAGGTCAGTTAGGTCTACGTCATTAAATAAGGCAGGAGTAAATGTAGCAAACTATAGTATATCTAGATTAGGTTCTGAAGCAGATAGAAGACTATATGATTAGAGTTAGTAGAATGGGCCTTCTTAGGCTTTATTATTTGTTAAATATCCGTAGGCATTAGATACTACTCCAGTAATTGATGGTGAGATTACGACACTAATAGGTGATGTTAAAGCCATTAAAGATATGACTTCTGCTGAATTATTTCAACATGCTATCTTTGATAAATTCTATAGTTCTTATTCTAAAAATAAGAAAATATGTTTTTAGCCTACAGTATATTCTGATAAAACTACGTTCTTAAATTATTTATCAAATCTATCTATGTTTTCTGAAGGTGTTATGAATTTAATGAATAATACAGAGGAAGAATTTATAGATATATATAGAAATACCTTTTATGCTGCACATAATTCAATGTAGATTAGTATTGTAAATAAGCTAAATAAATTAGTTATTTATTTAAATAATTCTCCTAGTAAAAAAGATACAGATACATTTACTGGGAAAATGATTGATAATGTAAAAACTCTTCTTAAAAATAGAACAGAGGAAGAGTTAATGTAGTTAGTTTATGAATATAATTAGAATAATACTGATAAAATTGAATTAGAAAAAGATATTGATTATAGAGCCAAAGGAAAGTACTGCACTTTAAATGAGATAGTTAGTTTCTACGCTAAATTATATAATAATAAAGTTAGACTTAGAAGATTTCTAAAATAGCAAGAATATATATTTGCTAATCATCTTAGAG
>NZ_JBJDXL010000084.1:2381-7010 GCF_051866655.1 Intestinibacter sp. | reverse complement strand
GATATTGGTAGATCAGTAGATATACCGCCTATTTTATGGTGGTCGATTATTTCAACTATATTAGCTTGTTCTATACCGTCTGCACTTTGAGCAAATTCGTTGTGGTCAACTAATATAACATTTTTCTTAGATGGACTTAATAAATGTTTTCTAGAAACTAATCCTAAGAATTTACCTTCATCGTCAACGACTGGATAAGCTCTGAAGTTTGTGTTAAGCATAGTTTCTTTTACATCGTCAACATAGTCGTTTTCATTGAATAAAACTAAATTATCTCTTGTTATGATGTCTTCTATTTCTGCACATTGATTTATTAAGTTTGAAGCAGTGTATGTATCAACATCAACTGATATAACTGTAACGTTATTAGCTTTTGCAAGTGCAGTTAATTCGTCGTTAAGAGTTGTTTTACCTGTTAATATTAATAATGCAACTTTAGTATCTATAGCGTATTCGATTATATCGTATCTATTACCAACTATAGCTATATCCCCTTCATTTAGAAGATTCATTATTTCTTCTATTCCATAAGATAGAGTAGTTACTCTACCATCGAAAGTTTCGTTGCATTTTACCAATACTTCACCTTTTAAGTTATAACAAACATTTTCTAGAGGTATGTTAACTTTTCTAAAATGTTGGAACATTAAGCTTTTAGCTATTTCTACCATAGTTATTATACCTTCAAATTTTCCGTCTACTGATACTACTGGTAAAGTTTTAGTTCCTTTTTCTATCATTGTATTATAAGCGTTTAATACTGAATCGCTAGGTTTTAAAGATTTTACTTTGTCGTAGCTTAAATCCTTAACTTGTATTTTTACATCTTCAAGAACTTCAGGAGCTTCAACATTAAAGTAATTTAAAGCATATTGAGCTTCCTTTCTTACTTCTCCTAAAGCATAAGGAGTAGCTTCAACTCCTAATTGATTTTTTAAATATGCTAATGAAATAGCAGAACATATGGAATCTGTATCTGGACTTTTATGTCCAAAAACTAATAAACTCATATAAATAACTCCTTTCAACTATCTAAAAAATAATCAAAATATATTCTTTTTAAATGAGGATTGAACCAATCCATAAAGATATATTAATTAATAAATTTATTATAACAAATAGGAAACAATATTTGACCATATAAAAAAAATAATGTATAAATTAAGTTTGATATTTGTTATAGAAATCTATTTAGTATTATACAATAAATAAATATATTAATATAGACAATATGACAATTATAAATTTAAATCTTATTATAAAATAAAATTATAGAATTTTCGGAAAATATTGACTAAAGACAAAAAAGATGCTATATTTAAAGTAATACATTTTTACACGGGGGCCTATTAAGGCCCCCAATTTATTTTATTTGTATTTTAGAAAGTATTACCTTTTCGTATTGATTTTTTATAGAGAGAATATGGTTAGATAAATCTAATTCAAAGTTTGCAAATGCAGAAAAAAGATCTATATCTCTCATTAAATGAACTGTTATAGTTTCCATATTTTTATTTATTCTAAGTAATATAGATCTTACATATGGAAACTGTATTCTAGAGTTAAAAAAGCTACATTCTCCTATCTCTATATCTAAGCATCTATAATTTACATCTACATATATATCTAAATCATCATCTTCTTCTCTGATTGTTCTATATTCAAAATCGCAGTCTAAATTTATTTTACCTATTTTAACCATAATTTCCTCCAAGTTTATATATGATAATATTTAAATTAACATATAAAGATAAATTTTATCAAGTATGTTAAGTATTATTAGTAGAATTATGTAAGTAAGTTATATTAAAAAATAAGAGCTTTCATTTGGGGGAATGAAAGCTCAATTAAATTGGGGGAGATTGAGTTAAATATTTAAATTACACTAGTATTATGGGTCAAATTTATAAATTATATACATATAAAATAAAAAAAAATAAAAAAAAGATAAAACTTACAATGTTGACATAAATTGTTATTTAATATATTATAAAAGTAACAAAAAAGTTACAAAATTTACAAAGACAGAAAATAATTGTAACAAATTTATATAAAATCAGGAGGAATCGGAAAAGTGAAAAATATAGTGAAGAGGCTTGTGTGTACGATATTAATAGCTTGTACTATAGTTTGTCAGGTTGCAGTTCCAACTACAGTTGATGCATATACAGCGTCGAGTATTTCAACAGGATCATATCGTATAAAAAATGTATACAGTGGAAAATATTTAAATGTTGCAGGTAGCGGAAGCAGCAATGGAACAAATGTAAATATATATACTAAGGATGGAACATCAGGACAAACATTTAAAATAAGTAAATTATCAGGACAATATTGGTTATCACCAAAATGCGCTTCAACTAAAGTAATCAATGTCAAAGGAAGTAGTGTAGTATCTGGTTCTAATGTAAATATATACTCTAAGGATTCAGATGGTGATGGAACTCAATTATGGATATTACAAAAAGTATCAAAAGGATATGTTATCCGTTCAGCAGGAAAGGATAATTGTGTTCTAACTGCTACTGGAAGTACTAATGGTTCTAATGTATGTGTTAAAACTTATTCAAGCGGAAGTACTAAACAAATATGGACATTAGAAAAAGTATCAAGTACAACAATTGAAGAAAGTACTTCAACAACTAATAAAACTGTAAGCCAAATAAAAAGCCAAATAGCTTCTACATATATAAAGGCTAAATCAATAGCAGGAAGAAGTAATTTTGCTCATCAATGTTCTCTATATGTTTATTCTCAACTTAGAGCATTAAAGATATACCAAGTTCCAGATACATATTGGAATGGTAGTGGATGGTATTATAACTTAAAAGCAAATGCTACAACTAGTACAGGATACGTTCAAAAGAAATATTCTGGAAGAAGCTGTCTTACAAAGATAATAAATGCAAATGGTGGAAAAAATGTATATAACATCGTTGTAAGCTTCCCAAAAAGCTATAGATCTTCAAGCTCTGTAGGACACGTTTTATTTATACATGCGATAATAGATGGAAAAGTATACTACTCTGATAACTATACATACAACGGAAAACCAGAAGGTAGTGTAATAGTAAAATCAGTAAGTGAATTTACTAATTATTTCGCAAGTAATTACGGTGGAATAAATGGAGCAGTTCATTTTGTAAAATAAAAGTATTTTAGATATAAAAGGTGTGCAATTTAAAATTGTACATCTTTTTTTTACAAAAGAAGGGAGTATATACAATTTGTATATACTCCCTTCCTTAAGTATTAGTGTGACTTTTTATGTAAAAATTAATTATATTTTGCTTCTAGAAGTTCCGTCTAATTTTGTTCTATAAACATTTATAGCTGCACTGTAAGCGCCTTCACTTGTAACTCCCATTTCTAATGACATATAGTATATTCTACTATTTCCTGTACATATTCCAACGTTTGCTAATGTAAGCTTTGTAGATGTATCTGTAGCTTTTCTAAGAGTAGTTCTGTTCTTTCCATTTAAGTCCATACGACAAATACTGTTATTAGCGTTTACATAGTAGATTTTACCATTGTATAGATTCATTGAAGTAGTTGTTAAAGAAGTTATTTTAGTTTCATTTTTGCCATCAGCAGTCATTTTATAAACTTCTGTACCATCATAATCTGAAACTATATAGTAAATATATCCTTGATAGTAAATCATTTGATCTATAGAATATTCTTCGTCATCGTAATCTTCGAAATCATCCCAATCAAAATCATCATCAAAATCTATATCTGAATCGTCATAATCCTCATCATCAAAATCATCATCGTCAAATGTATAAGTAACTAACTTTTTAAGTGTAGTTCTTGCTTTAGTATTTGTGTCTATTTTGTAGATTAATTGATTTTCATATCCTGTTGCAAGCACATATGCATAGTTTCCAGAAATAGATAAAGCATCTATAGTTCTTTCAGTTGTAGTGTAAAGAGTTTTAGTTGTCTTTCTTGATGAAAGGCTATAATAACATAGCTTGTCATAATCATAAGTTGATTTTATATAGTATATACCACTATCTTTTACCATAAAAGGACTTTCAACATTACCTATTAATCTAATTCTTCCAGTACCGTCAGTTTTAACTCTGTATATACCAACACTTTCGCCATTATTGTATGTTCCTAGATAATAAACATAGTTTCCAACTACATTTATAGAAGGCATTAAGTAAGCATTATTTGCGATAGTTTTTTTAGTAGAACTAGTTCCTTTTATTTTGTAGATACTGTAAGATGTCATAAGAACATTAGTTGGTTTAGATGATCTTACGTAATTATAACCACTTTTATAAGCAGCTACTCCACCATTATTTATGTTGGAATTAGAGTTTCCGTATACACTAGCAGCATCTACATTTTGGAATAATCCAGTTGTAGATATTATCATACAAACTACTACTGCAATACTTAGAATTTTTTTAAACGTTTTCATAGTAATTCCTCCTATTGTTTGTTTTTACTAACTTAATATGTATTTTTTATAGACACTTTCTAATATTGTATCACAGCAAATGGATTAATTTGGAAACAAAAAAGAAACAGAATAGTATGAAGTGATAACATTTTGTTTTTGCTATAGAAAAATTGTAATTAACTATAGCAAAAACATTAAACTTATGGATT
>NZ_JBJDXL010000084.1:0-2281 GCF_051866655.1 Intestinibacter sp. | reverse complement strand
TTTGGATTTATAAAAGATGCACCTAAGTATTTTTTTATATCTTCATCAGAAGAAAAATCGTCTAGTAATATTTCTCTATCAGAGTCTTCAAGTATTACTAAAACCTCGCAATTTCCTTTTAAAAATGCTTTTCTAACAGTTTCTTCTTTAACTTCTCTTACTTTAGTAAATCCTTTTTTAGTTTTTTCAAAATCCTTAGTAAAATAACTTTCCATCATGTTAATAATTTTAGTATATCTATTCATTTCGTTACCTCCTGATATTTATAGTCAAAAATATGTTATAATAAGTTTTTGTATTAACGAAATAATTATAACAAGAGGAGAATATTATGGCTAGTATAAAAAAATCTCAAATACTAGAAAGTATAGAATTTTGCGAGCAAAAAGGATACTTTAAGAAATTAAATGATATATATTCTAAATTGCCAAAGGGTGATTGCAGTGGATGTGGAAATTGCTGTATGGAGTCTGTAGGTATAAATTTAATAGAGTTTTTAAATATATACAAGCATTTAATGAGTAAGCAAGAGCTTAGAAGAGCTTCTATTGATAGAATAATTGATTATTATTTTTTAGAGCTATTAAAGAAGAATTCATGCCCTTTTAAGGATTATAACAACAGATGTTTGATATATGAGGTTAGACCGCTTAATTGTAGGTTATTTGGGCATTGGAAGAAGGATGATTATAATAAGAATCTACAGAGAGTAATTAAGCAAAATATGGAATATAAAGATGCTTTAAAAGATATGTACGGTATAGATATAAGCGAAGAGGTTCTTAATTTTTCTATAAAATACTGTGAAAAGTTTAAGCCCGAATTAGATTATTTATCTAAACAAAGTAGACTGAGCTTTTCAGATGAAGTAGTGAGCTTGGATTCTAGAATTCTAGGTAGTGGACTTATCGATATTGATTATAGAGATAGAGGAGTAGTCGAGTATTTTATAGAGTATCTGATGAATTCTGATTTTGCGTATAAGGTTAAAATTAGGATAACTAAAGAGAATAATATAAAAGTAGTAGATAGAATCAAAAAAATTTACATGTTATAATAGAAAAAGAGCCTTAAAAAGACTGAAATTTTACAAGGGGTGTAGTTTTTATGAAATTACAAGAGGTTTTTGGAAATACATATTTTGTAAAAGGTGGAACTAATACAGGTGTGTATTTGTTTGAAAATAACGATGCATTGTTAATAGACCCTGGACTTAGCGGTCTAAGACCTAAAAAAATGCTCGAGATGTTTGAAAATGAGAAAATAAGATTAAAATATATTATAAATACGCATGAGCATGAGGATCACTACGGTGGATGTTCTCAGCTAAAATCGAGCGATGGAGACATTGAGATTTTTGCTTCAGAGGATGCAAAGCTATTTATAGAAAGACCAGATCTATTTTCGAATTTTATTTTAGGTGGAAGAAGTAATAAATTCCTTATTGCAAAGCTTTCACATAGAAAAAACGAAAGCGTACTGATTGATAAAACGATAAGTGAAGGTAATCTAAACATAGCAGGAGAAGATTTTGAGGTTATTAGCTTAAAGGGACATACTCCTGGAAGTGTAGGAATACTAACGAAGGACAGAGTTTTATTCGCAGGAGATTTGTTGATAGGTGAAGAAACCTTAAGTAAATACGACTTTTTATTTTTACAGGATGTAAATGAATATTTAAATTCTTTAAATACAGTCCAATTATTAGATTTCGATTATTTAGTATTAGCTCACGGCAAATATGTTTTAGATAAGCATGATGCGATTATTTCAATAAGAAAACATCGAGAAGCTGTACATAAGTATCTAAATCAAATAAGAGAAAATCTTAAAACTCCTATGAATATAGAGACTTTACTTAAGAAAATAATAAAAGAAAATAATTTAACCTATAATTATAAAGAATACTACTTCTTTAGAACGTCATTAGTATCTTTTATTAGCTATTTAGCAGATTTAGATGAAATAGATTATGAATTAAAGGATTCAGATTTGCTTTACTATACAAAAACAAAATAAATTATGGTAAAATAGTTGTGGTTGTTAAATTATTGGACGAAGGGTGAATAATATGAATTACGAAAAATGGGATGAAATATTAGCTCCTTACCAGCATGCAGTTGAAGAACTTAAAGTAAAATTTAAAAATATAAGAAAAGAATTTTTAACTAAGGGTGAGTATTCTCCTATTGAGTTTGTTACGGGGAGAACTAAAAAGATTTCCTCTATAATATCTAAAGCAAACAGATTAGATGTTAACGATATAGAAGGAAATATAGAT
>NZ_JBJDXL010000083.1:0-7043 GCF_051866655.1 Intestinibacter sp. | reverse complement strand
AAAGACTTCATTAGCATTATATTCTTATATATATAGACCTATAATGGAAAATATAGATAATAAAAATTTTCATATTATATATTATAGTTTGGAAATGTCATGTGAAGCTTTGTTTACTAAACTTTTATCTATTTATATGTATGAAAGATTTGGTAAAGAAATATCATATAAAGAATTATTATCTAGAAAGAGAAATTATTCTCTATCAGATGAAGATTTTGAACTAGTTCTACAATGTGAAGACTGGCTCAATAGAATAGAAGAGATAATCACTGTATACGATAGAGGATTAACTGCTGATAGAATGTATGCTCATCTTATTGGAGAACTTAGTAAATACGGAGAATTTGAAGAAACAGAAACACGTAAAGTATTTATTCCAAAAGATAAAAATCAAATAATTCTAGTAGTTATAGATCATTTGGGACTTATCCGTAAGGATAAAGGAAGAACTAAAAAAGAGGAAATGGATTTAGCATCTAGCTATTTAGTTACTCTTAGAAATAAATGTGGAATTAGTCCTTTAGTACTAATGCAGATGAATAGAGATAGTTCCTCTGTTGATAGACGTAAAAATTCTTGGTCTGAACCTCAATTAAACGATATAAAAGATACTGGTAATGTATCAGAAGATGCGGAAATAGTTATTTCTATATTTCATCCTTATAGAGAAAAGCTTACTACATATAGAGGGTATAAGTTGAATATATTAGAAAATACTTATAGAGCTATAATTGTATTAAAAAATAGATATGGAGATAATGGAGTAGCTATAAGTACTGCTTTCTATGGTAAATCTGGTATATGGAGAGAGCTGCCGAAACCAGAAGAAATAAATGATTATGAACAATATCTAACTATAGATGGTAAATGTAAAGATGAAAATATAAATACAGAGATTGATGAAAAAGAAGAAATTAAGAATGATTTTAAAATTATAATGTAGAAATATGGCTAATGCTGTTATTTGTTGCGCTGGACTAAGTAATTCTGGCAAATCAACATCATTAAAGTATCTAGATCCAAAAGAAACTTTTATTGTATCTTGTACCAATAAACAATTACAAATTCCAGGTTTTAGAAAGAAATATATTAAAGTAAGTTTAACAAAAGAAGCTGGGCTGACTGGAAATTGGTATGTTTGTAATGACTATGTTAAGATAGAAAGAATTCTTGATATGGTATCAACTTCTAGGCCAGATATTAAGGTTATAGTAATAGACGATATAAATTATTGTCTTTCTAATGATATAATGCAGAACGCCTTAACTAAAGGGTAGACATTCGTGCCCTAACCAATTAAATTGCTGGAAGAGCCTAAAGATATTAGAACTAAAATATAAAAGAAATTTCATATGAATGTTGAAAATCTAATATATAAAGTACGTGAGTATTATAAATGGAAAATCAGCAGCCAAGACTCTTCTTATTACTGAGAAGTAATTAATGAGTAAGGTTCAACGACTATTCTCGGAAGAGAAGTAGCTTAAAATTATTGCTAAAATTTTTTGCGAAAAAGTTGGTAACTTCAAATAATCTTGCTATATTTGCATATTATAATATGTCTAACATAAAAAATAATATCAAATTATGGCAAGAAAAATTACAACCGAAATCTTTATTAAAGAAATGAAAGAAATACATGGAGATAAGTATGACTATAGTAAAGTAGAATACAAAACATGTAGAGATAAAATTTGTATTATATGCCCAGAACATGGAGAGTTTTGGCAAATTCCCTCTAATCATAGAGCTGGAGATGGATGTCCTCTGTGTAGAAGAGAAAAGCAAAAAGTGAAATTTGAAGATTTTCTTAAACAAGCTAAAGAAAAATTTGGAGATAAATTTGATTACTCTAAAACAAAAGATTCCTGGAATGGAAGTAGGTCTAAAGTGATTATTACCTGTCCTATTCATGGAGACTTTGAAATTGAAGCTTATAGTTTTTTACATTCAGAAGAGGGATGTCCTAAATGCTCTAGAAGTAAACCTAAAAAGCCTGTAGTAGAAGGAGTTAAAAGAAAAGATATGAGGGAATATAGTATATGGAGAGCTATGTTAACAAGAGTATCTAATCCCAATACTGATGATTACAGTAGATACATGGGAAGAGGAATCAAATGCTGTGATAGGTGGAGAACTTCTTTTGAAAACTTCTATAGTGATATGGGAGAATGTCCTGAAGGACATTCTATTGATAGAATAGATCCTAATAGAGATTATTGTCCAGAAAACTGTAGATGGGCTTCAGCTAAAACACAAGCTGAAAATAGAGGAGATTTTAATTTAATATTTACATTAAATGGAGAAACCCATGTTTTAAAAGAATGGGCGAGAATATTTAATATAAATTATACCACACTACATTCTAGAATATATAGATACGGATTGACTTTCGAAGAAGCTATAAAAGAAGATCCTTTTAATAGACTTATAGAAATAGACGGAGAAAAGAAAATCTTAAAAGACTGGTGCGATACTTATAATATTAAATATGAAACTGTATTAAACAGAATAAATAAACATAAATGGAGTGTAGAAGAAGCAATAAAAACTCCATATAGACATAAAAAGGTTGAAATTGAAGTTAAAGATATAGTCTAAACTTAATAGAAATATTAAGAGTATAAATATGAATTTAGCAAATTCAAAAATAAATATTTATACAAAGTATTGACGAAAAATTTACTCTACAAGCTAAAAATTACTATGATCTTATTATAAAGGCTCATAATTTAAGAGACGACTTAACAGTTGTGATTATTTCCCATATTATCAATGATGGCACTGATCTAGAGCCCTCTTATAAACTGTACACGAGTGGTAAAATGCTTGATAAGACAGTTAATTTGGATGGACTATTCTCTTATATACTTTATTCTGAAAGATTAGTAGCTGATGATGGAGAAACAATAGAATACAAGTTCCGAACTAAAACTAATGGAAATGATACTTGTAGAAGTATTGATGGTTGCTTTGAAAATAAGTATATAGAACCTAATATGAAACAAGTTATTGATCGTATTAATGAATTTGAGAACGGAGACAATGAGGATTAAAATGCTTATTGAATTTGACTTTGATCCTGAAACTGGAGAATATACTCCAATTAGTAGAACAGTAGTCAATGATGATATAAAAAAGCCTAAATCTGTTATTAAGGATGATGGTAGTACAGAACCTATAGTTACATTAGAAGATAATAAACTAGTTTTAAATTCTAAAGCAGTAGAACTATTAGGTGCTGAATGGGAAGACAGAATTTCTATTATATACCAGAAACATGGAAATAATTTAGTTCCAGTAATAGGAAAGGATGAAATCTTTGGTTGTAAATCTGGTAATAAATTAACTAAAAGTAAGACTGTCTCATGTAGAGGAAAGGCTAATACAGAGTTATCTAAATATGGAAGTGAATTTAAACTTATTTCTCTAAATAATGGTACATTTATTATGGATGGAGGAATAGAAGTTCCATACATAGAAACTACTAAAAAGAAGCAAGATCCAAAAATTAAAGTAGTAGAAGATGATAATCCAGAGGTACTTCCATTGGAAGCTACTTTGGATGCAGAAGGAATAGATGATGTAACAGAAGAATTTAAGTTTGAACTTTAAAAAATATAATGAATATGGATTTGAATATTGGATTTAAAGCAGATGAGAAGTATGTATCTACTAATTTACCTCAATTAAAAGCATGGGAGATACATGATGTAAAATTTGATGGTTTTGAATATTCTAAGTTTGCAGGTAAGAAAGATCCTTCTGCAACTTATGAGGTTTTGAAAATCAAATTTAAAAATGATAATGGTCAATTCGTTCATATCTTGTTTGCACCTAAACCAGGAGACGAAGTAAGATCAAAAAGAACTAATAGTAATGGTCATGAAATGGAGAATCCATCTAATTTGGAGACTTTCACAAAGACTATTGGTCATGTACTAACAGAGGTTTGCCCAGAAGCCTTAAATAAATTATCTGGAAAGAGTACTACATTTGAGAAGCTTTGCAAATTCTTAGAGAAAGAAACTGCTTCTAAAATTGGAGTTGAGACTAAGATTAAACTTATTGGAGACAAAGATAATAAACCCAAATTCCCATATTTATTATCTGTGTTTGAAGTAGGAGGAGACGCAGTTATTACAAATAACTGTGTTGGTAAAAATCTTGGATTTACTGCTTATGAAATGGAGCAAAAGAAGAAAGTAGAGAATGCTAAGCCAACTCAAATGCCTTCTTTAAACTCCAATTCTAATTTAACAACTAATAATGATTCTCCTATTAAAGAAGAGGAAAGTGATGATTTAGATTTTAATTTGTAAAATAAATTACTATCTTTGTGGGTTAAATGATAACTTATGGAGATTAGATTTGACCCAGAAATAACTAAAGAGCTTATATTACAAAATATATCCCAAGAAGCCATTATGGAACACTATTTAGGTGTCCATATTGGCAAGGGATTATTTTGTTCTCCTTTAAGAAGTGATAAAAAGCCAACTTGTTCATTTTATAAAAATGGAGCTGGTGATTTAATATTTAAAGATTTTGGCGGGTATTTCTACGGCAATTGTTTTAGTGTAGTTATGTATAAATATAATTGTTCTTATCATAAAGCTTTAGAAATAATAGCCAATGACTTTGGAATAGTAAAAAATAATAAATTACAAAGACATGAAAAGTTAATAGATTATAGCAATAAGATATTAGAGAAATCTGAACCATGTATTTTACAAGCAGAAATAAAGGAATTTTCTGATAAAGAACTTAAATGGTGGAATAACTTTGGAGTATCATTAGATACTTTAAAGCATTTTAATGTATTCTCTTGTAAATCTATATTTTTAAATTCTAACTATTATGGAGGATCTACTGATAAAAATTTTATTTTCGGATATTATAATGGAAAGGATGAAGATAATATAGAAAAATGGAGATTTTATTTTCCATTTAGAAGTTCTTATAGGTTTTTATCTAACTGGCCTAAAGATATGATTCAAGGATATAGACAATTACCAAAACAAGGAGATCTATTAGTAATTACTAAAAGTATGAAGGATGTTATGTGCTTTTATGATTTAGGAATTACAGCTATAGCTCCAAATTCTGAAACATTGTTTATTTCAAAGGAAGAATTAGAAAACTTATCTAAAAGATTTAAAGTAATATCTGTATTATATGATCAGGATAAGGCAGGAAAAGTTAATATGGCTAAAATAAGAAGAAGTTATCCAAATCTTTTTTATTTTGTGATTCCTAAAAGTTTAAATGCTAAGGATATATCGGATTTCTATAAAAAATATGGAAGAGATAAAACTTTAGAATTAATTAATAATGGAATACAATGGCTAAATACACAACAGAAGACTTTATTGAAAAATGTAAGTTAAAGCATGGAGATAAATATGATTACTCTGAATCTAAATACAATGGATTAGAAAAAGACTTTACTTTTAAATGCCCAATTCATGGAGAAGTAACTCAAAAAGCTAAATCACATTTAGTAAGAAGTGGATGCTACTTATGTGATCAAGAAAAAGCAAAATCTAGAAGAAGAAAATCATCATATTCTAAATCTAAAGGTAATGCTTATGAAGTACAAATTGCTAAAGAATTAGCTTATTGTGGCTATCCAGAAGTAGTTACTTCTAGAAGTGAATCTAAAAGAATGGATGATAATAAAATCGATTTAATTGATAAAGAAGGGAGATTGCCGATCAATATTCAATTAAAGAAAACCCAGAATATTCCAAGCTATTTTAAAATAGCTGATAGTTGTCCTTTAAAGGATAAACCATTTTGTTTAATTTGGAATGCTCAAAGATTAAAAGAAGGACAGGTTAATATTAGTAGTTTAGGAGAGGTTGCTATTATCCCTAAACAATTTTTTTATGATCTATTAAGAGCATATACAATACAAAATAACATATGATATTAAGAACTCGTAAACTAGTAACTGATGTAGATATAATTAATGCTAAAGATATTAATCCTGACTTTAATATGCTTATTTTAGTATTAGTAAATAATAATCCTATTGGACAAATAATTTATGTTGATGGATTCTGGATATTACTAAAAAATTTAAATGCAGAAGTTACTGTTGAATGTATCTTTAAAGAAATTTCTTTAGAATATCTAATTAATAGAATTAGTAAAGCTTTTACAAATATAACATTTGAAGTAATTAAATATGATATATGAACTTATCAGTTATTCCAATTCAATCATTTAGTGATATTATCACCAATTCAAGTTCTGAATTATTTGTATTAAATACAGATAATACAGTACAGAAAGTAGAAGAAATTCTTAATAAAATAACTTCTGGATATTGTACTCCAATTATATTTAATCTAGAGAGATATAATAAATGGAAAGAAGACAAATCCTCTGTTTCAGATTTAGAATATTCTTATTTTGATACAGCAAGTGGATGGCTTGTTGATCTAGATGATGAAGATAGTCTATTTGATTATAGACTGAATGCACTAATAAATATAATGGAATATCATTCCTTAGAGACACGTTATTTTAAAGAGAATGATATATTATTCTATATAGAATTTATGAAGTTTGCTGAAACTATACATTTGACGAGTATTAATAGATTCTTTATATATAGAGAGAATAAGGAAAAAGAGTGCAAGGAATTTCTCAAACAATTTGAAAATTCAAGTAATATGCTTCCTTCTTGGTGGATGCCGGGAGAGAAAGAAACTGTACAGGGACTAAATGGTAAAATATTAGTACTCAGCTGTGATGATAATTCTATGCCATTTGAATCATTTGATTTTATTAATGAAGTATTAAACGGATATAATATACATTTAGGATGATTATAATTCAATCTTATATTGATTTAATTACTAATAGTTCTACATCAGTATTCCAATGGGCTAACAGTGTAAAGGGAGTTAAGGATATAATAAATGCTATACTAAAATCAGCAGGATCAGATTTAACTTGTGATGATCTTTTTAATATTACTATACACTATTGTATAGATATTAGTGATGCTATGGATTATTATTTTGACT
>NZ_JBJDXL010000082.1:0-7061 GCF_051866655.1 Intestinibacter sp. | reverse complement strand
AAGCTGCTTTAGACGCATTAAAATAAGTAATACTAACTTAAAAATAGAATAATTGAAACTGTATAAGAGTAATTTTAAATACTGCTCTTGTTAAGTGAATGATAAGGAGGGCTTAAAAACTTAAGCCCTTCTTTTAATCTATAATCATAATTTATTTTATGGAGGAATTTTATATGGATAATAGTAGTTTTAAAGATAAAGTTTTTTTTAGCGAATCGTTTTTAAGAGGACTAGAAAGTAAGTGTGTCCAAAGTGAACCTCCTTGGTGTAACGCTATGTGTCCTATACATGTAGATGTTAGAGAAATATGTAAATTAGTTTCAGCTGGAAAATTTACTGAAGCTAGAAAGATATATGAAGACAGAGTAGTATTTCCTAATATAATGAGCGGAATTTGTGAGCAAAAATGTAAGTCTAAATGCTTGAGAAATGGACTAGGCGATGCTATAAATGTAAGAGATATAGAGCTTGCATGTATGAAATACGGACAACACACTAAGAAAAGGGTATTTAGAAAATTCAAAAAAAAGGGAAATGTACTAGTTGCCGGTTCTAGCTTATCAGGACTTATAGCAGCTCTTGAAATTAAATTAAAAGGATATACTGTAGATCTTTTTGAAAAAGGGGATTTATTAGGTAAAAGTATATATGAAGAAAATAAAGGTGTTTTAGAAGAAGAGGGTATTAAACAAGATCTTAAAAAATTAACTGATGAAGAAGTAAATGTTTGTTTAAATACAGAATTTAACATAGACGATCTAGATAAATACAAAGAAAAATACGATGTAATTATAATCGATGGAAACGTATATGATTTAGGATTATCATATAATGAAATAAGCTTACAGCATGAAGATGACATAGTTTTTTATATACCAAAATCAGATTTAGCAATTGATCGTATAGACTATGGAAAAAGAACGACAAATTCTATCTATAGATTCTTCCAAAAGAGCCATATGTACAATGCTAGAGAAACTGAGGGAAGTCACGATACAAAATTAATTACTGTATTAGATAAAATAGAACCTGAAGCACCTGTAGCTATGGAAAATGGGGAATTCTACACTGAAGAAGAGGCTGTAAAGGAAGCTAGTAGATGTATAGATTGTAACTGCTTAGAATGTATAAAGGGATGCGAATTTTTAAGACATTACGGTGAAACACCAGTAAAACTTACAAGAACAACTCAAACTAATTTAGCTATTTCAGTTGGAAATCATACTGCGAATAAGATGATAAATTCTTGTAGCTTATGTGGTCAATGTGCTGAAATTTGCCCAAATGGTGTAAATTTTGTTGATTTCCTTTACTGGACTAGAAGCGATATGGTCAGAACAGAAAAAATGCCTCAATCTGCTTTTGAATTTGCATGGCAAGATATGGAATTTAGTAATAGCGACGAGTACTTCACAATTATAAATCCTAAAAACACATCTTCAGATTCTAAATACGTATTTTTCCCAGGATGCCAAATGGGTGCATCAGAACCTGACTTGGTAAAAGTAATATATAAAGATTTAAATGAAAAATTAGACGACAGAGTAGGTATAATGCTTGGATGCTGTGGTTCAATAGGTCCTTGGTCTGGTGAAGTAGCTAAATTTAAAGAAGCTATAGAGCTTATCAAAAAATCTATAGAAGAAATGGGTTCACCTAATGTTATAACTGCTTGCCCTACATGCTATAAGATATTCAAGGAAAATTTAGAAAATGTAGAAATAAGCATGGTATACGATTATATAGACGATAAACAGCTTAAAAATATTGGAAATGGTAGATGTGTAGCTGTAGATGACCCATGTTCTGCACGTTATGAAGTAGAATTACAAGACAAAGTGAGAGAAATAAGTGAAAAATTAGGTTACAATTTAGAAGAATTAGACTACAATAAAAAAGAGACTACTTGCTGTGGATACGGAGGACTTACTTGTTTTTCTCATAGAGAATTGAGAGAGGATATAGTTCAAAGTAGAATCGACCAAAGTGATTTAGCTTATATTACTTACTGTATTAACTGTAGAGATGCTTATTTAGGACAAAATAAAGAATCAAAACATATACGACAACTAATTTACGATTTTGAAGGGAAGAATAAAAAACCTAATTTATCAGAAAGAAGGTATAACAGAGTGCAACTTAAATTAGATTTACTAGGCAAAACAGACAAGAACGACTACGAAGTAAACTTAATAATAAGTAAAGAATTAGAAGAAAAATTTGAAGAAAAGCTTATTTTATTTAAAGATGTTCACGACACAATAGCATATGCAGAGGCTAATAATGAAAAATTCTTGAACAAGAATAAAAATACATTCTTAGCTTATCGCACTATAAAAAATGTTACTTTCTGGGTTGAATATACAGTAGAAGGCGACAAATATTTAGTACATAATGCTTATAGTCATAGAATGAAGATAGAGGTGGATTAGTATGCATGAAGGTTACGATAGTTTTTACGATTATGACAGCGAATCAATGATTTGCGTAAAATGTAATGAGCCGCTTAAAAAAGGAAAGGTTACATTAGAATATTTAGGAAGTAGTTTTCCAGTTGAACTACCTGTGTGCCCTAAATGTCATAGAGTATTCATAGATGAATCTCTATCAAGTACAAAAATATATACAGTTGAAAAGTCATTAGAAGATAAGTAATGTTTGATAAAATTAAAGATTTTAATATAGGTGGTCTTTACCTAATCGACGAGATTTTAGATAAATACCACCTAGACAAAAATGCAAAGGTACTAGATATAGGTTGTGGAAGTGGAAGTGCAGTAAGTTTTTTAAGTAAAAAAGGTCTCGATGCAATAGGTATAGACATATCTGAGGACATAATAAATGAAGGAAAAAGTAAATACGGTGATATAAACCTTGTTGTTATGGATGCACATTCTATGGATTTTGAAAAAAATTATTTCGATATAATATCCATAGAATGTAGTTTATCTATAATGGATAATTCGAGATTAGTTTTAGCTAGTTGTAGAGAGATTTTAAAAGAAAAAGGAATTATCTTACTAGGTGATTTTTTCTTTAAAGATAATACGGATAAGAATAAAGCGTATACATTAGATTATTGGTATAAGCTGTGTGAAGATATGGGCTTTGAAGTAGTCGATTTTAAGGATCAATCTAAAAATTGGAGAAATTATATAGGCAAGGTACTTTGGGAGTACGGGAGCCTTGAAATATTGCTCGGAGGATGTAATAGCTGCGATTTAAATAAGACTATGCTAAGTAGAAAAACAGGCTATTTTTTAATAACTTTAGTTAAGGGGTGATAGCATGGACGAAATGTATATGATGGAATTAGCTACAAAGGGATATTACTGTAGTCAAATTCTTATGAAGGCAATACTCGATGCTGAAGAAAAAGAAAACAGTGATTTAATAAGAGCTATGGGAGGCCTTATAGGAGGTCTTGGATTTAATCAAAGAATTTGCGGTGCACTTACTGGTGGTATATGCGCAATCGGATATTTCACATGCAAGGGAGAAGACGATGAAATAGAAGATGAAAATGCAAAGGAAATGATAAAAAAGCTTATCGAATGGTTTGAGACAGAAGGGACGAATGGAAAGGGAACTGAATGCAAGGATATAATAGATGGAGATCTTAGTAATCAAATGAAGGTTTGTCCTAATTTAGTATCAGGTACACTTGAAAAGGTATTTGATATACTTGCTGAATATGGCTATGATGTATAGTATTTAAAATATATAACGACATAATAAGGGGGCTATTTTTATGAACAATATATATGAAGAAGGTTTAAAATTATTAAAAAATAAAGAGAGCTTTGTACTAGCTAGTATAATTAAAAGCACAGGCTCAACTCCTCGTTCAGAAGGTACAAAAATGATTGTCAGAAAGGATAGATCTATAATAGGTACAGTCGGCGGAGGAATAATGGAATCTAGATGTATGGATGTAAGTGTAGATGCAATTAAAGAAAAGAAAACTTTTGTATATGAGTTTCATCTAGATAGCAAGGATGCACACAAATCAGAAATGGTTTGCGGTGGAAATGGGGAACTATTAATAAATTACATCGATGCAGAAGATGAAAATAACATAAAGGTTTTTGAAAAAGCTGTAGACGTTGTAGAAAACAACAAAAAAGGTTGGGTTGTAACAGTTATTTTCAACCAAGAAGATAAAAAACAAGTTGTATTTGTAGATGACAAAGGAAATATAACTGGTGAATTTGGCGGAGATGATACAATCAAATTCAAATTACAAAATGGAATAGGAACTCTTGGAATTCACAGTGATGTTATAGATACAGAGAGATATATAGTTGAAAAAGTCCATTCTTCAGGAAAAGCATTCATCTTTGGGGCAGGACATGTTTCTAAAGAAGTTGCAACAATTTTAAATCTAATAGAATTCGATACAATTGTAATCGATGATAGAGAGGATTTTGCAAATAAAGATAGATTCCCTGATTCAAAGATAGTAGTTTTAGATAGAATGGATGAAATACCAGATATGGGAATTGACGATGATAGCTATATTCTTATAATAACAAGAGGTCATCTATACGACTACAATGTTTTAGAATGGGCATTAAAGACTAATGCTTACTACATAGGAATGATAGGAAGTAAGACTAAGATAAAAATGACTTACGATAAGATAAGACAAGCAGGATTTACTGATGAAGATATAAAGAGAGTTCATGCACCTATAGGAATCGATTTAGCTGCTAAAACTCCAGCAGAAATAGCAGTAAGTATAGCTGGAGAGCTTATAAATGAAAGAGCTGAAAAGGAGAAAAATTTAAAATAATGAAAATAGGTGGATTAATTGTAGCTGCAGGTCTTTCATCTAGGATGAAAAATTTTAAACCTTTAATGAAAATAGACGATAAGCCTTTAATTTTACATACTATAGATAGCCTAAGAAGAAGTGGTATAAAAGATGTATGCGTTGTTTTAGGATACAGGGGTGAAGAAATAGAAGAAGCTCTAAAGAACGAGGAAGTAACTATGGTTTATAACCACAAATTTAGAGAAACCTCAATGTACGATTCATTTAAAATCGGATTAGAGAAGATAAAGGATAGCTGTGATGCAATTGCATTTACACCAGCTGACATAGGATTTGTGACTAAGTACACTGTCGATTTACTTGTAGAAGAGATGAATAGAGGGGAAAAAAACATTGTATATTCGAGATTTGACGGTGTTAAAGGACATCCTACCATAATAAGTGCTAAGTGCTTTGACTATCTGCTAAATTACAGTGGAGAAGGAGGGCTTAAATTAGCTCTTACAAATATGGATGAGGATTCTATAATACTAGATACACCAGATAAATTTGTATTACTAGATACAGACACTCCAGATGATTTTGAAAAGGTAAAAAATTACTATGAGAATAGAAATTACCTTACACAAGACGAGTGCATGAATTTACTCGAATATTCAAAAGTACCTCAAAATGTAGTAAATCATTCAAAAAAAGTAAAAGAGGTCGCCTGTGATTTGGCAGAAGCTATAAATAAAGCTTTAGGTGAACCTAAAATCGATATAGGATTGATTTCATCATCAGCACTGCTTCACGATATAAAGAGATCTGAGAAAAAACACGCATTAGAAGGTGCTAAATTCTTAAATGATTTAGGATATGATAAAATTTCAGAAATAGTCAAAACTCATATGACTCTAGATGAAGAGTATGAGGATTTATTAAATGAGAATTCTATATTATATTTAGCTGATAAATTAATATATGAAGATAAATTCGTGGGTGTAGAAAATAGATTTAAAAATAAAATAGAAAAATATAAGGACGACTCTATTGTATATCAAAATGTAATCAAAAGATACAATGCAGCTGTTAAAATAGAGTCTAATGTAGTATCTAATATAGGTAAAGCCTATGAAAATTTAAAAATAAAATGGAGGGATAGTGTATGATTTATTTCAATAATGGAGCAACATCATGGCCAAAACCAAGCTGTGTTGCAGAGGCTGTAAAAAAGGCTATAGAAGATTTTCCATCAAGCGACCACAGAAGTGGTGTCGAAGAAGAGGAAAAATATACTTGTAGAGATTTACTAGCTAAGCTTTTACAAGTTGAAAGTTCTGACAGTATAGTTTATGGAACTAATGCTACTTTTGGATTAAATTTAGCTATCCATGGATTTGACTTCCAAAAAGGAGATAAGGTTCTAACTACAGCTGCAGAACATAACTCAGTTTTAAGACCTCTATACTACCTTAAACAAGAAGGTATAATAGACTATGAAATCTTAGACGTAGACAATCAGGGTAGAATAAATCCAGAATTATGGGAAGCAAAAATAAAAGAAATGAAGCCTAGAATGGTAGTATTTACTCATGCTTCAAATGTAACTGGAGCAGTAAACGACGCCGAAACTTTAGCTAAAATAGCTAAAAAATACGGTGCAGTAGTTTTACTAGATGCATCTCAAAGCTTGGGACTTATAGATGTTCTTCCTGAAAAATGGGGAATTGATATGGTCGCATTTACAGGTCATAAGTACTTACTTGGACCACAAGGAACAGGTGGACTTTATGTATCTAAGGATATAAAATTAAATCCAGTTTTACAAGGTGGAGTAGGTATATTAAGTGATCAAGACACTATGCCAGATTTTATGCCACTTAGAATGGAAGCTGGAACACCTAATGGACCTTCTTTTAAAGGATTAGAGGCTGCACTTAGATGGGCATCTCAAAATCCAATAGATAAGTCTAAAATAGATAAATTAATAGATAAAATAAAAACAGCATTAAAAGAATTAGGTGCATATGTAGTAGATGTAGAAGGTGAAAGCACACCTGTACTTTCATTTACACTTCCAAACATGAGCGCTGCTGAAGCAGGAGAAGATCTTCAAATGGGATTTGAAATAGTTTGTAGAACTGGTCTTCACTGTGCTCCATTAATTCACAAATGCATAGGTACTCATCCAAAGGGCAGTATAAGAATCAGTTTATCTAGATTTACTACAGAAGAAGAAGTAGATTATTTTATAGAATCAGTAGGAAAAATAGTAAATGGATAATTTTGAAGTTAAAAAGGT
>NZ_JBJDXL010000081.1:0-1632 GCF_051866655.1 Intestinibacter sp. | reverse complement strand
GCATTTGAATATAAATTATTATATACTAAAATTTATATTGGATATTTTAACCCGAATAGTCACAACTAAGCCATACATTGCCTTTTTCTGCGGTAAAACACGCTCTAGTGATAGCGTCATTCGGTAAGTTTTGTTGATTCAGTTTGTATGGGCCGCCACCGCTAGATACGCGACTCGTGTCAGTTCCAATTGGATGTAGCTCTACATGTATCCTATGAGTTTTTGGATTAATGGCATTCAACCAGTTCTGTCCATAAGTAGTAACCAACTTATCCGCTTCTTGATACTCTAGGAAGAGAGGAATAATAGGAAAATCATCCTTCTGAGGGGCTAGAACCTTCTTCTCTATAGATTTCTTTTTCTTCTTAGTCTTTTTATCGAACGTATCTATCTTTATTCCAAGTTCTTCAAATAATGGAATTACTTGCTTCTGGCTACTCCAGTTAATAGTACACTCTGGCTTATCTTTAAATCCAGTAAACAAGTCTCCTTGTAAATCAAGTTTAGCATATTTCCCTCTTCCATTATCATACTTAACAGCCCAATCATTTAAAGCCGATAAAGCTTTAGCTAACTTAGCATTATCAGAGTCCATCTTAGATTGCCATTTTGCGGGATCTAAATGAACTCCGCAATATTTAGTATATGCCAAACTTTTTATAAATTCACACTCAAAGGCAACCGCACTAGAAAGTTCTTGTTTATCTAGCTCTATCCTTTGTGCAGCTTTTATATCGTCTAGCCACATAACGTCTCCTGCTGCATATACTACTACTCTATCTGATAAGCCTTCATCGATAATTTTACCTCTGACAGTTTTATCTATATCTACGTTAATTCTTCTAGCCGCAGTAGATTTTAGAGAATAAGATAATTCATAATAAGGTTCTTTTTTAGGATCATCAGGGGTAACATATTCATACCCATAGATATTTAAACCTAACTGATTATATAAGCTAGCCGTTATTACCCTAGGATAGCCAAGGTATAATAACTGTTCTGCAATCATAGTATCATATAAATGTTTTGGATATATACCTTGCTTATACATAAAGGTCAAATCGAACATTAAATGGTGGCCTATAAATAACTTATCGGATTCCATGAAGTTTTTATATTTACTTTTCTCATCCGATGTCATTGTAGTCCAATCAAATACTACTTGATTGTCCTTATTCCCTAACTGAGTAGTTAATAAAGCCTTCGTATGACAGTCTAATCCGAGTGTCTCAGTATCAAATTGAATTTCTGCTAGCTTACCTAGTAACTCTATACTAGAATCAAAAGTAATGTCAGAATATGCGTCAGATTTAAATAATTTCTTATTTCTACTACAAAGATATATCATGGATATACTTGTTTATCTTCGTAAGTATATATCTTTAAAGCAGATTCCCCATTGTTCTCCTCCTTACTTAACTCTCTAGTATCCTCCCAGCATATTTCAGTACTGTCTGGATCTACGTCACAATCTTCTATCATGTTAACCGCTTCTTGTAGAGTGGCTGCTTCTATTTCATATGCCTCTTCTATAGTAGTAAGGCATCTTCTCCTAGCATATAAATTAAATTTCATAGTATAATAATGTTGGATTATCTTTATGTATATCTATTGGTTCTATCATCTGTATCT
>NZ_JBJDXL010000080.1:0-1633 GCF_051866655.1 Intestinibacter sp. | reverse complement strand
CCCTTACATGGGTGGTTTTATTTATATTTTTTGGAATTTATATAGACAACAAGGTAGAATCCTTTGGAATGGAGTATATAGACGATATAGAAGCCACTTACTATGTAGTACACGATGGCGATTGGACTAAATCAGATAAAATGCTAGACGACCTATCTAAAAAGCTAGAAACACAGAGAGATCTATGGTTAAAGGTGTTAAATCATCAATACTATGACGATATACAATTAGAGCTCAATTTAGTAAAAAACGCTATTTACTGTGAAAATAAAATAAGGGCTTTAGAGGGTTTGGAAAAGACAAAATCTATATTATTAAACATAATTGACGACGAAAAATGTAATTTGAATTATATTTTTTAAAAGGGCAGATGCCCTTTTAATTATTTTTTTAGAAGAGTTAGAAAGTTTTCTAGAATTCTAGCTGTTATTCCCCATATTATGTAATTTTTATATTCGTAAAATAAAACCGGATACTTGCCTACTGCGAACTTGTAATTTTTTTTATTTGGTATTCTATCGTATGGAAAATCGTCGCTTGGATCTATTTTTATTTCGTTTTCAAATTCCTCTGGGGAGTAGTCCATCAAATAATCTACAGGAGCAGTAAATGTGTGATCCACTTCAGCTGTATTGATGGATAAATGCTCTGCATCTTTTATTATTCCCACGTATGGATGAATGATTAAATTAGAGTGATTTACATACAAATCTAGTGGAGAAATTATCTCTATATTTTCAGGGACAGTACCTAATTCCTCGCATGTCTCTCTAATACATGCATCAATTGGCTTTTCTCCTTTTTCTATTTTACCTCCAGGAAAAGAAATCTCATTTGGTTGTCTTCTCAAGGTTTTAGCTCTAACCTCAAATAAAATTTCACAGGAATCGTCTTTTTGAATCAACGGAATTAGCACAGAAGCCCTTTTCATATTTTGAAAGCCGTTTATGTATGGAACGAAGTTTTTAAATTTGTCTTCTATGTCTTTAATCATAAGTATTTTCACTTCCCTTTAAAAAAATAAATTCACATATAAATATTATAAACTAGAATAAAAAAAATATAAATCATTATCAAAATGAAAAAAATATGTTAAAATTAATGAAATATTATCAAAATAAGTATAAAATAATAAATAAAATACAAAATACGAGCTAAATTTGTTCGTATAAGGGGGGACTTTAAGTTGGATAAATTATATGACGTTATGATAATTGGCTCTGGAGTGGTAGGAAATGCCATTGCTAGAGAGATGTCTAGATATAATTTAAAAATAGGTGTATTAGAAAAAGAATTAGATGTATGTAATGAGACAAGCGCTAGAAATTCTGGGGTTCTACACGCTGGGTTTAACAATAAGCCTGGGACACTTATGGCGAGATTTTGTGTAGAAGGAAATCAAGGCTTTGATCAAGTTGCTGAAGAATTAGGGGTGCCTTTTAACAGATGCGGTAAGCTTGTAGTAGGCTTTACTGAAGAGGACAAGCAAAAATTAATCGCCATGAAGGAACAAGGTGAAAAAAACGGTGTAAAAGGTCTAGAAATAATAGGCAGAGAAAAAATAAAAGAGATCGAGCCACATATAGACGGCGAATTTGCGATGTGGTCTAAGACAACAGGTGTATTAAATCCG
>NZ_JBJDXL010000079.1:0-7093 GCF_051866655.1 Intestinibacter sp. | reverse complement strand
TTAGAATATATTAGGTTTAAAAATATGTAAAGTATGATTTTAGTAGTACTACTTATTATGGTAAAGTAGTACTACTAAAATCGTACTTTTTGATAAGTTTCTTTAATTTATAATTATATTATGGAAATATGATAAATTTTCCAAAATAAATATATGGGAGGAGAAAGATGAGGGGAATTTTTAAAAAGTTAGGAACAACGTTTTTAGCTATATGCTTAGTTATAGCTATGTTGCCTCTTCAAGTGTTTGCAGAACAAACACAGGGATTAGATGTAGAGAAACATACTAAACAAGAAATTTATAATTATGTTCAACAAAAGAATATAAATTTAGATTTCGATACTCAATATTCAGAACAACCAAGTACAACACAACCATATGCACCAGGAAAACTAACTGACGAAACATTGAATTCAGCTTTAGACACATTAAATCTAATGAGATATATCGCAGGACTTTCTGATGTAAAACTTAGCGATACATACAATCAATTTTCACAAGCAGGTTCATTAATATCAGCTATAAATGAAAAAACTTCGTATTATCCAGATAAACCAGATGGTATGAGCGATGAATTATATAATAAAGGTTATGCAGGCTGTAATAGTGGAAGCTTATCTTCTTCTGACTATGACAATTTAAACAGAACTATTGTAGATGAATGGATGGCTGATAGTAGCAATATAAAAACAGTAGAAAATAGAAGATGGATATTAAATCCTGCCATGCAAGCTACTGGATTTGGTCAAGTTGGAATTTACAAAACTATGTATGTTAATGATAATATGTATGATAATGATGAGAATCTGTTGAGCACTGATAAAGTAGCATGGCCAGCTCAAGTGACTCCTATAGAGTATTTTGATGAAGAATCTCCATGGTCTTTAACTATAGGTAGCTATATATCTGATTCATCAGATGTAACAGTAAAGGTTACATGTAAAAATACGAATGAAGAATGGACTTTAACTCCTGGCAAATCGTCTAAAGGATATCTTTATGTAGATAATAATATCTATGGAGAACAAGGTTGTATAATATTTAGACCTTCAGGATTTTCTTGTGAAGATGGAATGATGTATAATATTACAGCTACAGGAATCTTTGGTACTGTATCATATGATGTAGAATTCTTTAAGCTTTCAAATGATTCTCAAAAACTCGTTACATTTGATGCAGATAATGGTACTGAAAGTATAGTTAAATCAGTAGGTGTAGATGAACAATTAAACTATACACCAGAAACACCTAAAAAAGAGGGATACACATTTGTAGGATGGTACAAGGATACTGATGATATAACTACAGAATATAAATCAGGTGCTACATATATAGAAGATATAACATATAAGGCTAAATGGGCTCATGTTGAAATGCTTGGAGCACAAGTTAAGATGGTAGTAGATGATAAAAGTGGTATAAGGTTTGGCACTAAGATATACAGCGATGGCGATGAAATAGTAGAAAAAGGAACTCTAATACTTCCTGCTAATTTATTATCAGAAGGTCAAACTCTAACAGTAGACAATAAATTAGCAGCTAAATCTGTTGGCAAAGTAAATTATGAAATAAACGAAAAAGAAAATTATATAACTTATTTAGGAACAATAGTAGATATACCAAGAGCTCAATTTGATAGACAAATGACAGCAAGTGCGTATGTGATTTATAAGGATAAAGCTGGAAATGAATATACTGTTTACGCACTATATCAAAATGGTTCAACAAGTGTAAATAGATTATTGTCTGAATAATAACGCATTTAAAAAATTAATTTGTATTATATATGAATTTGTTTTTTAAAAATAAAATAATAATTTTAAGTAACATAACAAAGAAGAGAATCTAACAAAATAAATTTTAATCCCGGAAGAATTTATTTTTAGGTTCTCTTTTTTGATTAGTATAAAAATATGGAAAAATAATGCATTAAACGATTTTATTGTATTGTTTTTGGGTATTTAATATATAGGATTTATTTTAAATAGAAAATTACATATTAAAAACTTATATTGGAGAGATGTATATGAAGATATTTAATAGCGATATAAAGATAATAGGAGACGACGAAGGGTTTATAATACTTGAATGTCCGTATTGTAAAAGTGAGTTTAAATTATCAGCAGATGACATTCAATCAAACGGAGATATTTATTTCGAGATATTTTGTCCGTACTGTGGACTCAGCAAGGAAATAAAGAATTTTTATACAAGGGAGATAAAATCTAAGACTACAAGAGCTAAGAGAGAAAAAAACAAAAATATAATAAAAGAACAAGATAAAAAGCCTCGTGATAATAATATAAGGCTTTCATCGAGTAAATCACTAGATTTGAGCTTTTCTAGTATGGAAAGAGAAATAGATAAAAATCAAAATAAGGATTTCTATCAAATAAAAATGGACAATAAAAAGCTAGAAAATGTAAATGTAGATAGATTAAAGGACAAGGATTTAAAAGAGATTTCGTATAAATGCAGTATATGTAATTCGTCTGAAAAGCTTCTATCAGATGGCGAAACTGTACTTTATTGTGCTTATTGTGGGGTGAGTTTATAATGGATTTAAGAGAACTTAGAAAGATTAGCTTTGAATTTAGGAGAATAAGTAGCGATATGCTAAATTCAATAAGCGATGACAACAACGCTTATTTGATAAAATTTAGAAATTTTATAGATGATACAAAAATAATAAAGGATTACATAGATTCAAAGGTAAAGTACTCGACTATAGACTGGTCTAAATCTTTTATAGAAGAGGATTGTGGGTTCAAAAGTGTAATAACACCTACAAATCAAAACGACCATATAAAGGCTATGTACGACTACCTTTTAGTTATGACTGATAGAAATAAGAGCTTAAATGGCGAGGCGTTTGATTTTCATCTAGGAAGATGCAAGGTAAATGAGAGAATTCAGTTTTATCTAAATAGAGTATTTTTACCTCTAGTTCACTATATAAACGATTTTCTAATAGAAGAGATGTTGTCTCTAGATGAAAAGAAATAATAGGAAGGAAAAATGTAAATGAGATTAGTAATATTAGTAGATAACTATGCAATAAATGGAAGAAATCTAAAAGGAGAAGGAGGAGCATCTTATTATATAGAAGATGAGGATAAAAAATTTCTACTAGATGTAGGTGTGTCTGATTTGTTTATGAAAAATGCCGAAAACCTAGATATAGATTTAAAGGATGTAGATACAGTAGTTCTATCACACGGTCACTATGATCATACGACAGGTATAAAGTATTTTATAGATAGTAAGGATAAAAAAATAAATATAATTTGCCATCCTCTTTCATTTAATAAAAAGAAAAGGGAAAATAAAAATATGGGAGCACCATATAATAAAGAAGAAATAGAAAAGCTTGCAAATGTGACTTTTTCTAAAGAGCCTCTAAAGATAAGCAAAAATATAACTTATCTAGGACAAATTCCAGATACAGTTGAATTTGAAAATAGAAAGCTTATGGGGCAAATAGAAATAAATGGCGAATTTAAAGATGATTATATACTAGATGATTCTGCTCTTTTATACAAAACAAAGGATGGAATTTATATAATCACAGGATGCTCTCACAGCGGTATCTGCAACATCATCGAGTACGCCAAAAAAATAGCAAATGACGACAGAGTACTTGGCATAATAGGAGGTACTCACCTTCAAGAGATAAACGAGCAGACTTCTAAAACTATAGAATATTTCAAAGAAAACGACATAAGGGAATTATACCCATGTCACTGCACTAAATTTCATGTAAGAGCAGAGATGTTTAAAACGCTAGATATAAAAGATGCATATGTAGGGCTTGAAGTAAACTGGTAAAATTAGCTAATTTCCCAAATGGTTTCTATAAAAGGGGCTAACCGTAAATTATTTTACGATTAGCCTCTTATATTTTGCAATGAATATTATAAATTATTTTTACATAATAGAATTTATTTTATCTGATACTAACTTAGCACTTGAATTTAAGTCGTCTAAAACTTCCTTTAACGAATTTTCGTAGATAAACTCGATAATAGTAGTAGAAGCTGTGATGCTGACTGTTCCGTACAGTACATCGTTTTTTAAAAGTATAGGAACTGCTATACTGCGGTGTTCCTTGCTTTTTAGGATTACCAAAAATAAATAATGAAAAAGATTTAGAAAACAGCGATATAGTATTTATGGGTGTACCTTGGGAAGGTGTATGTACTTATGGAGGATATTCAGGATGTGAACTATCTACTAAGAATATACGTCAAGCATCTATAAGATACGGCGGATACTTACCAGATTACGATTTAGATGTATTCGACCATTTTACAGGAGGAGATTTTGGCGATTGTCCAGTTCAAAATGGAAACTATGAATTCTCTTTCAACAGCATGAGACAATACTTAAAGAAAATACTTGATAAAGATAAGTTACCTATAATATTCGGTGGAGATCACTCTATATCATATCCACTTATAAGCGAATTTGCTAAAAAATACAATGGAAATATAGGTGTTATACATTTTGATGCACATATGGACAATATGAATAATTTTGGTGAAGAAAAATTTGCGAGATGTTCACCATTCCATAGATTATACGAAGATGACAACGTAAATCCAGAAAAAATAGTTCACTTCGGAATAAGAGGACCTAGAAATAATCCAGCAGGTCTTAAAGCAGCTCGTGAAAATGGAGCTACAGTTATAAGCGGTATGGAAGTAAAATTAAACGGAATACTACCATCAATCAAAAAAGCGATTGAAATAGCAGGAAAAGATACAGATGCAATATATGTAACTGTTTGTTCAGACATATTAGATATAGCAAACAACCCTGCAGGACCTCCAGATTTTTGTGGACTTACAACTTATGAACTAGCTGCAGCACTGCATGAATGTGGTAAAGCTGGGGCTAAGGCTATGGATTTTGTTGAATTATATCCAGGTCAAGACCCTAACAATGTATCAGGCCACGTAGCAACATGGATGTCAATATACTTCTTAGCTGGTGTAACTAAGAATAAATTAGGTATCGAATAGGAGGCGCCATGGAAGCTAAACAAACTACTAAAAAGAAATATACATTAAAAGAAAAGCTAATGGCTATAGGTCCAGGGGCTATGATAACAGCTTCATTTATAGGACCTGGGACAGTTACTACTTGTACAAGAACAGGGGCATCTTATGGATACGCGCTTTTATGGACAGTAATATTTTCAATCATAGCTACAATGGTTTTACAAGAGATGTCTGCAAGACTTGGAGTAGTTTCAAGATTAGGACTAGGAGAAGCAATAGCTAAACAGTTTAAAAATCCTGCTCTTAGAACTTTCAGTATAGCCCTAGTAGGAATATCTATAACTTTAGGATGTGCAGCTTATATATCAGGAGATCTATCAGGAAGTGCGATGGGTATATCTACAATAACAGGTATAGATAGTCAAATTATAGGGCCTATTATAGGATGTATAGTTTTATTTATAGTATATAAGGGGTCATTTAAAATATTAGAAAGACTACTTACAGCTCTAGTTGTTGTAATGGCAGTAGTTTTCGTAACTACAATGTTTGTAGCTAAGCCAGATTTAGGAGAAGTGGCTAGAGGATTTATACCAAGTGTACCTGCTGGAGGTATGATGATGGTTATATCTTTAATAGGTACAACTATAGTTCCATATAACTTCTTTATACATTCATCTTCAGCAAAGGAAAACTGGCCTTCAGAGGATATGCTTGAATTATCTAAATGGGATACTATAGTTTCTATAGGTGTAGGTGGATTAATAACAGCTGCTATACTTATAACATCAGGAACTCTAATGAGAGGTATTACAGTTACTTCAGCAGCAGATTTATCTATACAATTAGAACCATTACTAGGATCTTGGGCTAAAGTGTTCTTAAGTGTTGGGTTATTTGCAGCTGGTCTATCTTCTGCAATAGCTACACCACTTGGTGCATCTTATACTTTAGCAGGTCTTTTAGGATGGGAATACGGTCATCACGATAAGAGATTTAGAAATGTTAATATAGCTATAGTTATAGTAGGTATAATCGTTTCAGGAACAGGTTTCTCTCCTCTAACTATAATACTTATGGCACAAGCTCTTAATGGTATAATCTTACCAATAGTAGTTATTTACTTAGTAATAGTAACTTGCAATAAGAAATTACTTGGAGAACACACAAACGGACCAATTGCTGTAATTTTAGGTATAGCTATCGGTATAATAACAATAATACTTGGTGGATCTGCTTTAATATCTGCAATTCAAAGTATTATGGCGATGTTTTAAAAATATTAAATTTTAAAAGAGACGAGCTTTAGTGATAAGCTCGTCTTTTGCATTAGAAATTAAAATTCTATTACTTTCTATTCTTTTATTTTTTAATAATTTGTTATAATATATTTATTACAAGATTGTCCTATATGGGAAATATTGACTAAAAAATATAAGTAATAAATTCAACAATAGGAGGAAAGTTATGCCACAAATAAAAGTAAGAGGAATAAATGAAAACGACATCTGTAAAATAAGTGAAAAGATGATTGATGAATTAGTAGAAGCAGTAAAATGCCCAAGAGATTATTTTGAAATAGAATGTATAAAGTCTGTTGCTATAAGAAATGGTAAGATAGCAGATGTATATCCATTTGTAGAAGTAGCTTGGTTTGATAGAGGTCAAGAGGTGCAAGATACTGTAGCTAAAATAATAACTAATAATATAAGAGAAAATCTAAATATAGAAAGTATGGATTTAGCTTTCACAGTTTTTGAAAAAGAGAAGTATTATGAAAATGGAGAGCACTTCTAAGAATTTATAAATGTGTTAACTAAATTTGGGTATATAAAACAAAATGAATCTAAATATGAGTAATGTACAAAAGGTGTATCAAAAATGATACACCTTTTTAAGTATTGGAAGTACAATTATTTTTTCAGATATTTATACCTTTTTGCCCATAAGATAAAAAGTACCATTCTTTAAGTTAGCTAATCCTATTTTTGAATAGTCTAATTTTATATAAAATAACTATTAAATCCGAGTAGGAAATTATATTAAAAAAATAAAAACAACTAACAATATAAATTTTTTCAAAATCAAAA
>NZ_JBJDXL010000078.1:0-7101 GCF_051866655.1 Intestinibacter sp. | reverse complement strand
ATGCTTTGACCCTAGAATGAAAATAGGAAAAAGTATAGATGAGCTACTTAAAAACAATAAAATTCCTAAAGAGGATAGAAAAATTAAAATAAAAGAGTTGCTAAATTTAGTCGGATTAGAAGAGGAATGTGCAGATAAATACCCAAGTGAACTAAGCGGCGGTCAATGCCAAAGGGCAGCTATAGCAAAGGCACTTTCTGTAGAACCAACTATTTTAGTCTGCGATGAGATAACTAGTGCTTTAGATGTTTCTATTCAAGGGCAGATAATTTCTCTTTTAAACGAATTAAAGGAGAAAAAGGATATCACATATTTATTTATATGCCACGATTTAGCTTTAGTCGAATTGCTATGTGATAGAATTATAGTTTTAAATAAAGGAAGTATAGTAGAGGCTGGATTGGCAAAAGAGGTTATAGGTAACCCTATGCATCCTTATACAAAGCTATTAGTCGATTCAATTTTTCCAATAGGCGATATCGATTGGAAAATACCAGATATATCTATTGAAGAAGGAACAATACCTCATAGTGGATGTAAGTTTTACAGTAGATGCAATTTAAGAAGCGATGAATGCTTAAAATCATCGCCTAAATTAAAAAAAATAAACGACAATCACTTTGTGGCTTGTTATAATTAATAAAATTGAGGTTATTTATTTTATGACCTCAATTTTATTTTTTTAACTATATACAAGAATATTTTTTAATAGTATTTATAAATATTATTATAATGTGATAAAATTTATATATGAATTGTATATTTAAAATAACGGGAGGGCTATGTATATGAAATTTTCTTTTAGCAAAGAATTAGAAATAACACAAATGGCAGAAGGATTAAATAGAAAAATAGTAAATTACTGCGATAATCTAATGGTATGTGAAGTTCACTTTGAAAAAGAAGGCGTAACAGCAGCTATGCATTCACATCCACATGAACAATGTACTTACGTTGTAAGTGGAAAATTAAAGGCTACAATAAACGATGAAACTCATATATTAGAAAAGGGAGATTCTATGCTTATGGCAGCAAATGAACCACATGCATTAACTGCTTTAGAAGAGAGTGTGGTAGTAGATACTTTTACTCCTATGCGTGAGGATTTTATAAAATAAAAATAATTATTTGAAAGGTGTGAGAAAATGTCGGTAACAAGACGAGGCTTGATATGGGAAATCCTTAATTCATGGTGGATAGCACTTTCGTTTTTTGGATTCTCTTTTATATCATTTTTGTATATTGGAACAAAATCTAGAACAACTAAATGGAAGGTAACAGGAATAGTATATTTTTTAATTTATCTTATATCTATACTTTTAACAGGGATATTTGTATATGATCCAACGTATGATTTTATATCGACTATTGCTGCATTAGTATGGATTGCAAGTTTAATTGTAGGTTTTGTGCATTCATTTTTAGTTAGAAAAGAATATCTTATAAGAAGAGATTATATACTTACTAACGGTATAGAAGATAAAGAATTAGAAGAATTAAGAAAGCATGTAAAAAAACAATACAAAGGAAAAGACTATATAGAAAGTAGTGGAAATGATACTCATTTGGACAGTACATATCACTCTCAAATGAGCTACAGAGACTACGATACAGTTGATGCAAATAAAAATGACGACGAACTTAAGGAGTATTACGATGAATCTATAACTAGAGGCAATGAGGAAATTCTAGACAACAGCGAATATATATCATATAGCAAGAAAAATACAGATAGCTCAGTAAATACTGATGGTCAAATAAACATAAACAATTGTTCTGTAAATGATTTACTACAGCTTCCAGGAGTAACTCAAGAAATAGCAGATAAGGCAATCTCTCTTAGAACTATGCTTGGAGGCTTCAATTCAGTACAAGAGTTTATGGATATGATGCATATAGATTCAGCGTATTCAGATCAAATACGAGAAAAGGCGACTGTCAAAGATAGAGATATGTATTAAAAAAGTAGATTGACAATTTATAAGATATCAAATTGGGAAATTGAGGCGAAATATTGTTGTTTTGCTCTCAATTTCCTTTTAATTACTGTAATTTTATTGGTAGTAATTTTATGACAAAAATCAATTAAATAAATATTGATAATCGACTTATTTTAAAGTATCATATAGAATATAGAATTATAGAATAAAATGTAAAACTTATTAAAATTTGGAGGAAAAATGTATATGGGAAGGGATAAAAACTTAAGCGAGTCCTTGCGATATATATATGAACATTTAGGAGTAGAAACATTTCAAAATGAAAAAGTCGTATATTCCGTATTAACCGATCTTATACCAAAGGAAAAAATGGAGATAAATTGGGTATTAGATGCGATTAATAGTGGAGCAATCAAACCTTTAATCGAAGCTGAAACAAAGAATCTAGATAGAGAAGAGCAAAAGAAAAAAGCAAAAAGTATTTTTGAGGCTAATGAAATAAATAAATCTAGAATCGATTATCTTTTAAATTGTTTTTCTTATGGATTAAAATGGACAGATAAAATAATCAGCATAGAAGAAATAAAAGCTCAAGAAAAAAAGGCTAATTCTAAAAATAATACCAAAGAAAGTGTAAAAAAGACTACGACAAAACAGACAGATAATAAAAAACAAACTGTAAACCAACAAGATACATACAAAAATAAGCGCAAAAACCAAAAGAAAACAACTACAATTCCTGGCAATAAAATACAAAAGCTAGAATATGAATTAGATTTACTACATAAAAAAATAGATAATGTTATACAATTTTACAGAAACAGTGTTTCACAATTGAAACCACTAAATTTATTTGGGTCTGCTTTTATAAACGTATTTATAATTATTGGATGTATACTTATGATGGCATCATATTTATTTGTATTAAAAGAAGGCTATGTCTATAAAAAAATGTTGGTTTTAGGTATATTTGGTGTTTTTTGCGGAATACGTTTATTGAAAGGGACATTTAGAAATTTAAAGGATTTAAAGGTTAAATTGACTAGAAGAAGTACCTACAATAAATATATAAATTTAAAAGGTGCTGTGGATTTTACTCTAAAAAATGTATCATCGGGATCAGTTAAGAATTTGGATGATTATAATGTTACTTATACATTGATTCAGGACTATGAAAAAAAATTCGATGCATTACAGGTTAAAATGAAAAGTATTCCATCTACTATAAAAGAAGAAAATAAAACTATAGTAAAGTGGTCTGCTTTATTTATTATTATATTCATAATCAGTGGTGTATTTGAGCCTAGATTAGTATATGATCACATTAGTATTTATCATATACTTTCAAGAAATGCAGTAGAATTTATATCTGATAAAATTTACGATGAAAAATTTGGATGCGTAAAAACAGATGCTGCGAATATAAGAAGAGAGGCAAATAAGGACTCAGAATCAATTAGAATAGTTGAAAAATATGAAGTATTAAATTTAACTGGAAAATCATATACAAACCATGGCAAAGTTTGGTATGAAGTAAATTTATACAATGAAAAAGGATGGATAAGTAGCTCTGTTATAAATGTAGTTCCTAAAATTATAACTGTAACTGAGGAGGCTGCAAATATCAGAGATAGAGCAAATATAAATTCAGATGTAGAGATGACAGTTAATAAAGGACATACTCTATATACTACAGGTAAGGCAATAACAAAGCCTGAGAGAGTTTGGTATGAGGTTTATATACAAGGCGAAGGTGGATACTGGATTAGCTCTAATGTAGTGAAGGAAGCCGACGAATAAAGGAAATATTATGAAATATTATTTTAGTAAGCTGAATGAAGAAGGAAGAGAAATTTATAAGAAAATTTATTTTTCATTAGAAAATTTTGAAGAAAAAATTGCAGTAAAAGGAAAAATGGAATTTGCAAGAGACATCTATTATATGGTTATAAACGATAATCCTATGATGTTTTATGTTAATCCCTATCAAATTGCATACTATAACATAGACAAGTATGTCTGGATAGAGCCAATATACGTCTATGATAAGAAGAAAACTGAAGATATAAAAGCTAAAATAAATTCTATCTTAAAGCCTTTTGAAGAGAAGATAAAAACTATGCCTTCTAATCTAGAAAGAGAAAGATATATCCATAGATGCTTGACGAGCAGCATAAAGTACAAATACGACCACACTCCAGATGATGTAGAATGTCATACGATTGTTGGCAGCTTTATACATAAAGAGGCTGTATGTGATGGAATATCTAAGGCATTTAAGCATATGTGCGATTTGGCTAGAATTAACTGTAATGTAATTCTAGGGGATTCGTGGAATGAGTACGCACCTAAGCAGAGTCATGCTTGGAATATGGTTAAGATAAATAAAAAATGGTACCACATAGATGTAACATGGAACATAAATTTATCTGAAAGATTTAAATATATTAGATACGATTATTTTAATCTACGAGAATATGATATATTGAGAGATCATAGAAATTTTGAAAAGCTTGAAGTATGTAATAGCTTAGAAAATAACTTTTTCTATGAAAATAATTGTATAATAAATGGAAAAAGGGAATTAGATAAATTTATATTAGATAAATTTAAAAATATTAAGCAAAATAACGGCAGTAAAAATATTTATTTTAAGCTTTACTGTAGTGAAGATGAGTATGCTAGGACATTAATACGAGATGCTGTAAATGCAGCATGCTTGAAGACTTGTTATTTTTTTCAAAATTATACTGTAGAGTCAAATGATACTCAAGATGTTTATTTAATTAGAATAAATTAATATATAATATAGAAAATAAAATATTTATAAAATAAAAGCAGAAAGAAAAGGGTGAAATAATATGGCAGAGTTAAAAATAGGTTCATCTGTTAAGATTGAATACGGTGATAGTGCGAAGATAATAAGTGAACTTGGTAGAGGTGCTCAAGGTGTTGTTTATCTTGTGGAATATAAAGGCAAGAAATATGCATTGAAATGGTATTTTTACGATAAATTGAGAGAGCCTAATGCATTTAGACATAACATAAGAAATAATATTGATGATAAATCTCCAAGCGACAATTTCTTATGGCCACAATATTTGACAGAAGGTAATCAGCATGGAAGCTTCGGATATTTAATGAATTTAATACCTTCTAATTATGTAGGTCTTACAGATATTTTAAATACATATAAAATAGAAAAGATAGCAGGTACAAATGAAATAAGAAAAGTACCAGTTAAGTTCCAAAGCTTAGAATCAGTTGTAAATGCAGCTATAAATATTGTAATAGCCTTCAGAGAGCTTCACAGAGCTGGTAAGAGTTATCAAGACTTGAATGATGGAGGTTTTTACATAGACATAAAAACAGGAGACTTATTAGTTTGTGACTGTGATAATATAGCTCCAGAGGGAGAAAACTTCGGTATAGCTGGTATGCCAGGATATATGGCTCCTGAAATAGTAAGAGGAATAGCTAAGCCAGATGTACAAACAGATAAATACTCTCTAGCAGTTGTATTATTTAAATTATTATTTAGACATGACCCACTTGAAGGGGCTAAGGTTCTAAAGAGTGTGTGCTTACATGAAGGTGCAGACTTAAAACACTATGGAAAGGAACCAGTATTTATATACGATCCTAACAATAAATCTAATAGACCTGTTATGGGAGTACATGACAATGTAATCAAGCTATGGAAGGTTTATCCAGAATATATAAAGGATGCTTTCGTAAGATCATTTACAACAGGAATTCAAAATCCTAACCACAGAATTATAGAAAATGAATGGCAAAAATTATTTGTTCGCCTAAGATCTAATATAATTCCTTGTGACTGTGGTAGAGTTAGATTTTCTAACGCTTATTCTTATAAGGATAATGTATATATATGTCCTGCTTGTTCAAGCAAGTTCTTGTCAATGCAATTTGGCGATGTGAGTATACCTATGTTTGCAGGACAAAAATTATATAAATGCTTTACAGCGAAGGGAAATGACGATTTCAATACAGTGACAGCTACTATAGTTGAAAATAAAAAGCACAAGGGTGTAATGGGAATTAAAAATAATACAAATGAAACATGGAAATGCACTCTTCCAAGTGGTGAAGTGAAAGAGCTTGAACCAGGCAAGGCTAGAGCTTTAGGTAGAGGCATGACTATAGATTTTGGAAAAGGTATAATAGCAAAATTATAATTATTAAATGAAGAAGATTTTAATGAATAAGGAGGGCTCGATATGGCACTAGATTTACATAAAGATAGAGAAATAACAGGAGATGAATTTACAGATTTAGATTTTGATCCATTAGAGGTCAAACCAATTTCTAAAAAGAACTTAGTTGTGTTCTTCTTAGTCGATACATCAGGCAGTATGTATGGTAAAAAAATAGGAACATTAAATACAACTATGGAGGAATTACTTCCAGAATTAAGAGGCTTAGGTGGAGCTACAACTGATATAAAACTAGCAGTTATGACTTTCTCTGATGGATGCAAATGGATTACAGAAGAGCCTATGTCAGTAGACGACTATCAATATTGGACAAGACTTAAAGCAGAAGGTCTTACTGATTTGGGAGAAGCATTTGAAGAATTATCTAAAAAGCTTTCAAGAAAAGAATTTTTAAACTCTCCATCATTAAGCTATGCACCAGTAATATTCCTATTAACTGATGGATATGCAACAGATGATGCAATGGGTGGCCTAGACAAGCTTCAACATAACAACTGGTATAAATACGGCTTAAAGGTAGCTCTAGGTATAGGTGATAAATTCGATGAAGAATTATTAAAGAGATTCACAGGAAATCCTGAATTAGTTGTTACAGCAAAAACTTCAGATCAGCTTGCTAAATTAGTTAAAACTATAGCAGTAACATCTTCACAAATAGGAAGTAGAAGTATGACATTGACTAGTGGAGAAGACGGACAAGAAATAACAGAAGAAGATGTCCTTGGAACAAAAGAAAAAGAATTAGCAGAAACTATAAAAGAGACTATGGAAAACGACGAAGCCTTTGTTGAAGATTTCGACGTTGAAGATGGTTGGGACGATTAGTTTTAGATGATTTGCTAGGGCAGAATTGTCCTAGCAAATTTAAAAAATAAGCAAATATAACAATATATATGTAGCCCAGGAGGTGAATCGATTGTTAA
>NZ_JBJDXL010000077.1:0-1636 GCF_051866655.1 Intestinibacter sp. | reverse complement strand
TCCTGACCGGCAGAACAAAAGCATGGGTCAAAAACCACCTGCAAAATCAGAATTTGCAGTTACATTTCCTGAGTTACTTACATTTGATACCTCAGATGTGCCTTGTATAGTTCCAACTATTCCACCTACTTGAGATTCAGCAGTTACATTTCCTTTATTAGAACAATTTTTAGCAGTTCCTTGACCCATGTATCCACAAATACCACCTACAGAAGTATTACCATTTACTTCTCCTTCATTTACGCAGTTTTCTACAGTTCTCATGTAAACATAGTGATTACCAACTATTCCGCCTACTTGATTTTGACCTGTTACAGTAGCTTTATTTGTACAATTTTTTATATCTTTGCAGAAACTTTGATATCCAACTACTGCTCCGACAGTATTTTTACCAACTATAGAACCATCTACTGTTACGTTATTAACTGAACCATTTGAACTTAAATATCCAAATAATCCTACATTATCCTCATTTGGTGCATTTATTTTTACAGTTATAGTGTGATTACCACCGTCAAATGTACCTTGGAAAGATTTGCTACTAGTACCTATTGGCAACCATCCACTTAAAGTTTCATCTACATTTATATCTTGTGTCAATGTTATAGTTTTTCCGTTAAATTGATCACTTATACCTGCATATCCATTGACTATAGCTCCAAGACCTGCAAGTTGTTCAGGAGTTGATATTTCGAAGCTTGTCTTACTAGAATCGTACCAAGATGTATCGTATTCTGTAGCAAATGGTACAGTTAATCCTAATTCAGCTGAAGCAACTTCAAATTCGTTATTTATTTCAGCATATCCTCTTGCAGAAGCTTTATATGTGTATTTTCCATTAGTCAATAAATAAGTTCCATCTTCTTGAGGAGTTACTAATTTATCGCCTTTATATACTTCTATCTTGAAATCTCTTGCATTTGATACATTAGGAGCAAAAGATACCTTGTATACGTTTTGTAATTCTACATCAAAGCTTAAATCTTCACCTTTTACTTCAAAGTCTGCTTCTTGAGCTTCGTATCCAATTTTCTTAACTTCGTATGTATAATTTCCATCTGATAAGAAATATTTAGTTCCTTCACTTGGAACTATTACATTTCCTTCGCTATCTTTTACTGTAAGAGTCGCATCATCAGGAGTTATATTAAATAAAACTTGGTATGCATCTGTTAATTTTTCACTTACTGTTACATTTTCTCCAGCTACCTTTAATGAACCCATTTTAACTTCATATCTATCAGCAGCTATTTTATATTTATATTGTCCGTTTACTAATCTAAATGTTCCATCTTCTAACATAAAGTTTTTAGATGAAGTAGCATTTATTTCATTTCCTTCGCTGTCATATAATGTTATAATTGCATCTGTAACTTTTCCAGAATTGCTAGTTAAATCAAAGCTTGCTATATATGATTTTTGATTGACTGTTTCTTTGTCTACAACAGCCCAGTCCATATATTCTTTATTGGCTTGAGTTACATTTTTATTAAGTAATCCAGCTATTTTTCCATTTGAAAAATCTTTTTTAGTATAAGTTGTACCGTCAGCATAGTAGCTATCTACTGCTTCAGTTCCTTCTTTTACAACTGGATTGTTGCTCTTTGTGTAGCAGTTTTTAACTGTATTAGAGTTA
>NZ_JBJDXL010000076.1:0-7109 GCF_051866655.1 Intestinibacter sp. | reverse complement strand
AGGATGCCAAATTCAAGAATTAGATTACCAAAAACAGCTTGATATAAAGACAAACGAAGTAAAGCAGGTTATAGCTAGGATTGGAAAGCTAGATGATGTGGTAATTCACGATACTTTAGGAATGGAAAATCCTTTTAGATATAGAAATAAAGCACAATTTCCGATTCAAAAGAAAAATGATATGCCTATCATAGGATTTTATAAAAAGAAAAGTCACGACTTAATATCGACTGATGAATGTATTATACAACATGAAGTAAACGATAAAATAATGAAAATAATAAAAACTTATATTAGAGCATACAATGTAAGTATTTATGATGAAAAAACTCACAAGGGATTATTGAGACATCTAGTAACTAAGGTTGGATTTACTACAGGTGAAGTAATGATAGTTTTAGTTGCTAATGGAAGAAAGCTACCTCATTTAAATGAGTTAGCATCAGTTTTAGAAGAAAATATTCCTGGATTCAAAACCCTTGTTGTAAATATAAATACACAAAAAACTAATGTAATTTTAGGCAAAGAAAATATTGTTGCATATGGAGACGGTATAATTAGAGATTATATTGGAGAACTAGTATTTGAAATTTCTCCATTATCATTCTTCCAAGTAAATCCACTTCAAACTGAGGTTTTATATAATAAGGCCTTGGAGTATGCGAATTTGGGAGAAAATGATACCGTATTCGATATTTATTGCGGTATAGGAACTATATCACTATTCTTAGCTCAAAAGGCGAAAAAGGTGTACGGAATAGAAATCATAGAAGATGCAATAAAAGACGCTAAGAGAAACGCTGAGATAAATGATATGGACAATGTCGAGTTCTATGTCGGAAAGGCTGAAGAAGTCGTTCCTAAGATGTATAGAGAAGGTAAGAGAGCTAATGTAGTAGTTGTAGATCCACCTAGAAAGGGATGTGATGAAAAAGTATTGGATACGATTGTGTCTATGCAGCCTGATAGAGTAGTTTATGTATCATGTAATCCATCTACTCTTGCTAGGGATTTGGCTTATTTAAATGATAGAGGTTATAAGTGTAGAGAAATTCAACCTGTTGATATGTTCCCGCACAGTGTGCATGTCGAGAATGTGGCGCTTATAACTAAAGCAGGTGAATAATAAGTTTTTTAGGAGAATAACAGATGAAAGTTGGATTAGTATTGGAAGGCGGTGCTATGAGAGGAATGTACACCGCTGGAGTTTTAGATGTTTTTTTAGAAAAATGTATTTCTGTCGATGCTGTTGTAGGTGTGTCTGCTGGTGCGTTATTCGGGGTGAATTACTTATCAAGACAAAAAGGAAGAGTTATACGATATAACAAAAAATTTAATAGTGATAAAAATTATATGGGATTAGGTCCATTGCTTAGAGAAGGTAATATTGTCAATACCAAATATGCATACGAAGAAGTACCACGTAAACTAGATCCATTTGATGATGAGAGTTATAAAAAGTCTGGGATACCTTTTTATGCAGTTGTAACAGATATAGAAACTGGTGAGCCTGAATATATTCAGGTTTACAGTGCATTTGAGCAAATGGATGTTTTACGTGCTTCTGGTTCTATGCCTTTTGTTTCAAAACCTGTGTTGTATAATAATAAAATGTACCTAGATGGCGGTATCTCAGATAGTATTCCATTTCAATGGATTTCATCACAGGGGTATGATAAATTAATTGTAATTTTGACACGTGATATGGAGTATCGTAAAAATCCTATGTCATCATCTCTTATAAAATTATTTTATAAAAAGCAACCACAGCTATCAGAAAAATTGCTTAAAAGACATGATGTGTATAATAAATCAGTTGAGCTATTGAAGCAGTGGGAGAATGAGGGTAAGGCTTTTGTAATACGTCCTTCAAAGCCTATAGAGATAGGCAGAATAGAAACAAATCCTGATAAGCTACAGGAAGTCTATGATCTTGGTGTAAAGGATGCCATAGAGAGTTTGTTGGAATTACAAAAATATATATCTAGATAAAAAATATATAATGTTTATAGAGGATTGGAGCTTAGCTTTAGTCCTTTTTTGTATTAATTAAGTTGTTATGATATTATAATTAAGATAGAGGTTTTATAAAAATAAAAGCTATTATAGAAAGGTGATAGGATAAAATGAAGGTAGTAATTATCGGTGGTGTTGCTGGTGGTGCAACAGCTGCAGCTCGAATAAGAAGATTAGATGAAAATGCAGAAGTAGTTGTTTTTGAGCGTTCAGGACATGTATCTTACGCAAATTGTGGTCTTCCATATTACATAAGTGGTGTAATATCAGACTCAAAGGCACTTACATTACAAACTCCAGAAAGCTTTTGGAGACGTTTTCGTATAGATATGAGAGTAAGACATGAAGTAGTTGATATTCATCCGGATAAAAAAACAGTTACTGTTCATAACTTAAATACTGGAGAGCGTTTTGAAGAAGGTTATGATAAGCTTCTTATTTCAACAGGAGCAAAGCCAACTCAACCTGATGTTCCTGGAGTGGGATTAGACAAGCTGTTTAAGCTTCGTACTGTTGAGGATACATTGCAAATTCATGAATTTGTAGAAAAAAATAGACCGAAATCTGCAATTGTAGCAGGTGGAGGATTTATAGGAATGGAAGTAGCAGAAAACTTGTTTGATTTAGGTATGCAGGTAACAATTATTCAACGTCCAAAACAATTATTAAATCCACTAGATTACGATATGGCGACTTTTGTTCATGCAAAAATGAGAAGTAAAGGTATAAATTTAATGCTTGGTGAAGCAGTAGAAGGATTTTATGAAGATGGCGATGGCATAAAGGTATCACTTAAATGTGGAAAGGTATTAAAAGCAGATATGGGTGTTTTAGCTATCGGTGTAACACCAGATACACACCTTGCAAAACAAGCTGGACTAGAGTTAGGAATAAAGGATAGTATTCTAGTAAATGAGAAAATGGAAACATCAATTACAGATATCTACGCAGTTGGTGATGCAATAGAAGTTAAAAATTCTGTTACAGATGAAAATGTATTGATTCCTCTAGCAGGCCCTGCAAACAAACAAGGACGTATCGCTGCCGATAATATTTGCGGCGGCGACAGTAAATACCTTGGTTCTCAAGGATCCTCAATTATAAAAGTATTTGATATGACAGTTGCGACAACAGGAATTAATGAAAAAACTGCGAAAAAATTAGGTATCGATTGTGACAAAGTTTTCTTATCACCAATGAGTCATGCTTCTTATTATCCAGGTGGCAAGGTCATGACTATGAAGGTATTATTTGAAAAGGAAACTTATAAGCTGCTTGGAGCCCAAATTGTAGGATATGAAGGTGTCGATAAACGAATTGATGTACTTGCAACTGCGATTCATGCAGGAATCAAAGCATTTGACTTAAAGGATCTAGACTTAGCCTATGCACCTCCTTATTCATCAGCAAAGGATCCAGTGAATATGGCTGGATTTATGATTGAAAATATTTCAAATGGACTTTTGAAACAGTTTTTTTGGAATGAAGTTGAGGACATTCCGAGAGATGGAAGCGTGATATTACTTGATGTTAGAACACCTGGCGAATACGCAAGGGGTCATTTTGATGGATTTATAAATATTCCTGTCGATGAATTGCGTGAGAGAATTGGCGAATTAGAAAAAGGAAAAACAGTTTATGTAAATTGTCAAAGTGGTCTTAGAAGCTATATAGCATGTCGTATTTTAGTTCAAAATGGATTTGACTGTTATAATTTTTCTGGCGGTTTCAGACTTTATGAAACTATTATGAACGATCGTGTGGCAGCTAAGGTTTCTATGCCTTGTGGAATGGAAGTTAAATAAAACAAAATGGAGAAATAATTATATAAAAAGAGATGTTTACTACAATTAAAAAACATCTCTTTTTATATAAAATATATTTATTGGAAAACGAACGTTTACAATTAATTAGTATCAATATTTTTATTAGATTTTACTAAAAATACAGCTATAAATAACAATAATAAAGTAAAAATAGACATAGTTAAAAATGTAATATTTAAGCCATGAATTTGGGCACTTTCGCCGTATTTATTTACAGAGTTATTTCCTACTAATGTCATAATTCCTACGAAAACAGCAGAACCTATCGCTCCAGATATAGTTCTAAAAGAAGTCAATAAAGCTGTTCCATGAGCTGTTAAACTACTGCTGATATTAGTAATTCCCCAAGTGACTAAAGGCATCATGAGACAACCTATAGAAACACATCTTATAACATTATATATAGCAGCTAACCAAATAGATGTATTCATAGTTATAAATATCATTCCTATATTACTGATTAGCATAAATGCTGAGCCAGCTATAAATAGTTTTTTCATGCCGAATTTATCGTAAATTTTACCTGCAAAAGGACTTACAATGGCCATAGCAAGGGAACCAGGCAAAGAAACTAAAGCAGATATAACGGCAGAATATCCCATTATAGTTTGGACATATATAGGAAGAATAATACTAGATCCCATCATTACAAAATAAAGTAGCATACTGCCAATTACACTTAGAGTATAGTTTTTATCTTTAAGGACACGTATATCTAAGAATGGTTGTTTTAGATGTAATTGTCTGTAAATAAATAGTACAGAGGAAATAAGACCGATAATTAATGTAGCTAGTATTTGTAAACTTATAAAGTTAAAGCTACCTAAATTTCCTATTCCTAATGTAATACCTCCAAATGCGAATATGCTTATAATAAATGAGCAAATATCGAATTTATTTTTATTAGTATTTAAAACATCTTTAAATACATTTAATGCAAATACAAATGCAATCGACATAATAAAAATAGAAATATAAAAGATCATTCTCCATCCTACTGTATCGATTAAAAAGCCGGCGATCGTTGGAGCTATGACAGGAGCAGCACTTACAGATAATCCATACCATCCCATTATAGAACCGCATTTTTCTTGAGGATAAATTGTAAGAAGAATAACCTGTGCCATAGATGTTAACATGCCATTTCCACATGCTTGAAGTATTCTACCAACCATCATAAATTCAAAATTAGGTGAAACTGCACAAATTAATAATCCCAAAATAAAACACATCATTGATGTTAGATAAAGTTTTTTTGTTGGAAATCTAGTTATTAAAAAAGCTGTCAAGGGCATTATAATTCCCATGGCAAGTGAATATCCACTAGTTATCCATTGACCTGTTGATACACTTATATTAAGGTCTGAAACCATTTGAGGTAGAGCTGTTGATAATGCAGTTGCAAGCATAGATGATGCTATACAACTTATTACTATATTTATAAATATTAAAGTTCTTCTTTTGTCAGTAAGTTCATATGTATCTGTCATTTTGATTATCCTTTCTGATTAAAATCATTAATTTTAAGCAAAATATTATAAAATTGTAGTTTCTCTTCTTCTGATAAGGAAGATAATATTTTTGAATGAAACTTTTTTTGATTCTTTTTACATTGTTTAACTTCCGCCATACCTTCTTCTGATAGAGATACTAGAATGTTTCTTTTATCTTTTTCAGAAGGTGTGCGTATTATATATTTTTTTTGTTCTAATTTAGATAATAACTCGCTCAATGAAGCAGGTCTTATATTTAAGGCATTAGCTAAATCTTTTTGGTTTATAGGTTTAGCATTTTCTAAATATAATAGGCAACGGTATTGGCCTATGAATGGTTCTAAATTCTTGTCATTGCCATTTGGAGAGTAGCTATGTCTAATTGCTCTTGAGACATTGTAAAAAGCTTCTATAATTTCATCATCTGTGATTTTCAATCGATTCACCCCTTTTAGTTTTTGTTTAATAAGGTACCTAACTATATTTACGATAAATAATTATAATAAGGTACCTTATTTTTGTCAAGCAATATTAAAAATAATTGACAAATGATTATTTATATAATTACCATTATGTTATAATTACAGTTTTGTATATTTTATTTAATAAGTTATGTTAAATTAAACAGGGAGTGATAGTATTGCATAGTTTATTTATTGAAAAATTTAAAGTTCCAGAAGTTGCTGTTGATTATTTAGAAGTATTTTTTAAGCCTTCAGAAATTGATTTTGTAGAAAAAATAGACAAAGATATTTTTGATGAAAATGATATTGTAAATGTAACTGGTGATAAGGAATTTGTTAAAAAAGCTTATAGTGATGGATTAATTAATATTGTAGACAAGAAACAGGGATTGTATTGTTTAAATGATTTTTATGAAAAATTAAATGTTTTTTGCATTGTAGAACAAGAACTATATAGAAGTATTGATGAAGAAGGTAGAAGAAAAATAGAAGAATGGTTTTTTAATTCATTTTATGAAAGACTTGATCCAAATGAAGAGCTACCTACTAAAGATAGAGTTTATTTATTGGAAGAGATGCTTGAGCTTATAGAAAATGACGATAGACCAGTTTATTTAAATTACTGTGATTGTCGTTCTATGAAGGGAGATTGTAAACTACCTACCAGAACATGTATTACATATGAAAATGGAATTAATACACGTGTAGATCGAGGTATTAGTGAAGAAATTGATAAAGAAAGAGCTAAACAAGTTGTTATAGATGCACATGAAGCTGGATTAATGCATACAGCTAATCCTAATGGAATTTGCAACTGTTGTGGTGATTGTTGCTATGTACTTAGATCACAACAAAGAAGAAAAAGCATTGGAATTTGGCCGCCTAGTAAATATGTTATAGAGTTTAACGAGAGTAAATGTGTTGGATGTGGTAAATGCGCTAAAAGATGTCATTTTGGAGTGTTTGAAATTAAAGAAGGTAAAGCTACAGTAGACGAGAGCAAGTGTATCGGATGTGGTATTTGTAATAGTACTTGTAAGAAAAATGCCTTAACTATGAAAGAAAGAAAATAATTTATTTAATATATGGTTAAATAATATTAGAAAAGATATAGAGTCGTTATCATTAACAACTATTCTATATCTTTTTTGTTTGTAAAGAATATTATATTTAAAATAGCAAGAATAGTCGAGATATAACCCTAGTAAACAAGATAAAATTATCAACATAAGAAATAATTAGGAGGTAAACCGAAATGGAAGAGATTATAAAGGTAAGCAAACTTTGTAAATCATATGACGAAAAAACAG
>NZ_JBJDXL010000075.1:0-7125 GCF_051866655.1 Intestinibacter sp. | reverse complement strand
AAAGTATTTATAGATAAAAATTTGAAGGATTATATAGCACCTCTGAAGATGAGAGATGCTTCTAAGACATTGATGCCACTTGAAAGAGGATCTAGAATCAACATCGAAAACAATAAAATAAGACTATTTTTACATTGGCTAGATGGAAGACTACATACAGATTTAGACTTGAGCATAATATTATACGATGAGGATTTTGAGAGAATAGATAATGTATCGTATTTTAATATGAAAATCGATGGTTGCGTACATTCAGGGGATGTCAGAAGTGCGCCAGCTCCTGAAGGCGGAACTGAATATATAGATATAGATTTAGAAAAAATAAATCCAAGTTGCTATTATATTTGTGTAGTTGTAAATGCGTATACTCACGAAAAATTCTATGAATTGCCTGAATGCTTCGTGGGATATATGGATATAGACGAAAATTTAAATACAGCATATAACCCTTCATTTGTAAAATTCAAAGGAGATTTGACAACAGAAACTACTGTATCATTGCCGTATATAGTAGATGTGATGGCAAATCAAATCGTATGGTGTGATATAGACTACGACAATTTATATCCTATAAACAATATACAATCTCGAAAAAATACAACTAATATGATCGTTCAAAACATCTTAAACTCTCGCAAGCCTACAATGGACAAGCTAGTCAAGTTAAATGTGGCATCAAGGGGCGAGCTAGTGGAAAATATCTGTGAAGCTGATTTGATATTTACTGATAGAAAAAATGAACTACTTGACACTGATGATATAATCAGAACTAGAGAAGTCGATGTTGTAAAGACGAGAGCTGTATTTGATGAGGATGGAAATGAAGTCGGTGTAGAGGAGTATATCGAAAAAGATATAGAAATTTACGAGGCTAGGATAGTGACTCCATTTGATACAGATATTATATCGTCTGAATTATTATAGAAATTGAAAAAGCACAAGAGCTCAAAAATTTGCGTTTTTGTGCTTTTGTAATTGCATTATGAAAATTATTTGGGAGGTATAGTATGAATTTAATTTTTGATGTAGATGACACTTTGTACAATTTGATGAAACCATTTGAAGATACATATAACAATATGTTTGGGGATAAATACGACATACCTATAGATGTTTTGCACAAAAAATATCGTCAATACAGTGATGAAATATTTGAACTAGTACAGCATGGAAGTATGACAATGAGGGATTTACAGATACAAAGAATTACAAGATCACTTGGAGATTTTGGAGTACATATAACTGAGGAAAAAGCTCTAGAATTTCAACAACAATATTCATTAAATCAAAATAAAATCGTATTATTAGAAGGAATCAAGGAAATTTTGGATTTTGCAAAAGAACATAACCTAAAGATAGGAATAATCACAAATGGAGAAGTAGACCATCAACTGAAAAAAGTAAAAAATCTAGATTTAGAAAAATGGATTGCAGAGGAAAATATATTTGTGGCAGGTGGTTCTATTTTGCCGAAACCACATAGCGATGTTTTTAAATTTGTAGAGGATAAAATGAATTTAGATCCAGAAGATACATATTATATAGGTGATACTTTTGCAAATGATGTTGTCGGAGCTAAAAATGCTGGTTGGAACTCTATATGGATAAATAGAAGAAATTCTTCTATACCATTGGAAAGTGAGTATTACCCTGATTATGAGGCTAATAGTGATGAAGAGTTGTTAGATATTATAAAGGAATTGGCTTAGGAAAATTAGAGTTTTTAAATAATTACAAGAGAAAAAATAAAAGCTTAAAGTGAAATATATTTTGTGGAGCTACAGTAGGATTTGTAGCTCCTTTTTAATTTTACTAAATGCAATTATACTTTGTATATTATTTTGTAGCTAATCAAACATATTCCCTAAAATACTGAAGCATTTTTTCAGTTGAATAAACAACGTTTGTGAATCCTCTTTACATCCATGCTTAATCCACGTTGTCAAATAAGCAGATATACAAGAAGTCAGTGTAGCAACTAAATATTCTGATTCAAATGAGTTTAGCTGTTCATTTGTAAAAAATATATCTTTGCTTGGAAGAAGATATTTTTTATGTGCATTATACAGTAAATCCATACGATTACTGTCCACGATAGCCTTTAATAATGTCTTGTGTTCCATCCATATTTCAATAAATCGAAGAGCTAAATCATTTGTATTAAGAGTTTCGTCGATAGGATGTTTTTCGTTTAGCGTTTCAAATATTTGGTCACATAAATATTCTAATACGTCAGAAGTATTATCAAAAAGGCGATAGAACGTAGAGCGACCGACAGAGGATGTTTTCCAAATGTCGGTTACTGTTATTTTATCAAAGGGTTTTACTTCTAGACATTTGAGCATGCCTTCGCTGATAAGTTTTGAAGATTTTTGGGCACGTTTATCGTTTTGGATGTGATACATTTTTACCTCCTAGTGTATTATAAGTTGTGGGACTATTGTATCATAAAATGAGTTTTGCTACAATAATTCCATAAAATTTGCAATGAAATAATTTTTTCGTAAAGAGGTGATTTTATGGATAAAAAACGAACTATGATTCAGTATAATGCAGATGGAAAAGAAATGGTCGTTCCTGTTCGAGGTGCATTATCAGTTACTTCAAAAAGAGCGCGTTATACAGGATTTAAACAGGAAAAGCTCATTTTGAAAAAAGGTAGTATTCGTATGAAGGGTAATATGCCACTACCTTGTGATATTTTATTCGAGCGAGATGTTCCAATTGCTTTGCGTGATGGTGTTACTATCTATACTGATATATTCCGTCCAGTCGATGATGAACCACATCCGGCAATCGTAGCTTTAAGCCCATATGGCAAAGAGATTGGAAGTCAGTGGCTTGATGATGTTCCTTCTTTTATTGGAGTAAAAAAATCTGCAACTTCAGGTTTGCAGAAATTTGAAGGACCGGATCCTGCTTATTGGGTAAAACATGGATATGCAATTATAAATCCAGATGTACGAGGAGCATACAATTCTGAAGGTATCATATTATTTTTTGGAAGTGATTATGGACGTGATGGAGCTGATATTATTGAATGGACTGCCAAACAGTCGTGGAGCAATGGAAAGGTTGGGATGTCAGGAAATTCATGGCTAGCTATTTCTCAATGGTTTGTAGCTGCTCAGCATCCAAAACATCTTGCTGCATTTGCTCCTTGGGAAGGATTAAATGATTGTTATCGTGAAGTAGCAACAAGAGGTGGTGTTATGATGCCAGAATTTATCAAGATGCTTACTGATTCATTTGCTTCTACAGAAGATGGCGGTGTAGAAGACTGCATTTCTATGATGTGGAAATATCCAACTATGAATGATTATTGGCGTGATAAAGCCGCAGATTTGGAAACTATCACAACTCCTGCTTATATTGTAGCTAGTTATACTAATGCGATACATACTTATGGTTCTTTGGAGGGCTACCGACGAATATCATCAAAAGAAAAATGGCTACGTATTCATAACACAGGTGAATGGGATGATTATTACAATCCTGACCATGTAGAGGATTTACGAAAGTTTTTTGATAAATATCTAAAGGGTATTGATAATGGATGGGAAAATACTCCAAAAGTACGCTTGAGTGTTCTTAATCCAGGAAAAACAGATATTGTAGACCGTGCTGAAGAAGATTTTCCTATCCCACGAACACAGTACAAAAAACTTTATCTCAATGCTGATAATAATAGCTTGCAAGAAAGTTTACCTACAAAGGAATGTAGTAATTCTTATGATTCTGATAGCAAAAATCGAAAGGTATCTTATCGTATGAAAATGACGGAGGATACTGAAATAATAGGATATATCAAGCTTAGAATTTGGGTACAAGCTCTTGATCATGATGATATGGATTTAGAAGTAAGTTTCGAAAAATTGAATAAACGTGGCAGACATTTTTGTTTAAATCCAATGAATAGAATTGTAGCAAAAGGATATATTAGGGCATCTTTGCGTGAATTAGATACTGTACGTAGCACTGAAGAAAATCCATATCAAGCCTTTGAGCATGAACAAAAATTGAAACAAAATGAAATAGTCCCACTCGACATTCTCATTTGGCCTATGGGAATGAAGTTTCAAAAAGACGAATATTTGCAAATTACTGTCTCAGCGTATAAAACGAAGAAGGTTTGGAAGGGACCGTTTAAACTAAAAATGGCTAAAATCTCTATACCTGAAGAGGGCTATACTTATATGCCAAAATCTAAAGTTAAAATGATGACTTTAGGTGGCGGAGATATGAGCGAGATTGCACCTGATGGAGAGAATGTCGAACTACCAAAGGATCATAATCATGGACGTCATGTTATTTATACAGGTGGTAAATATGATAGCTACTTATATGTTCCTATTATTCCAAATAAATAGATTCGAGGAGGGAAAAATATGCAAAAAATTATTAAAGGTTGGCTTTCTTGCTGGCTCTATATTATAACAGCGATTGGTGGATTCTTAGTCGCATTACTAATTGTAAATTGGAATGTATGGCCTATGACGACAAAGCTAGCTGTTGCCGCAGTTGTTAGCTTAGTACTTCATGTATTGGAGGAATGGAAATTTCCAGGCGGCTTTTACTATATGTATAATTTACAGCATGGCGCGTCAGAAGAATTGTCAGACCGATATCCAATGAGCCAGTTAACTGATATGCTTACAAATTTTATCCCTATTGCTTTTGGTTGTGTTATGCTTATATTTGGGATGCCTTATGTTGTTACTTTGATGTGGTTTGGCTTATCTGCTATGGAGGTTTTTGTGCATACGTTAGCAGGCTGTCAGATGAAAAGACGTTTTGATGGTAGGGGTAAGAAAACTATATACAACCCAGGACTTGCTACGTCATATTTGTGTTTTCTTCCAATTTTTATTGGTTTCATAATTTCGTTTTTTATAGATCGAGTGCCTACAATTTTAGAGGTACTACTTGCTATTATATTTACTTTGATTATGGCAAAAATCTGTGTAAACTGGGCAGAGAATACTTTCAAATGTGAAGATTCTTCTTATCCGTATGATTGGGGTAAGGGATATTTTACTAAGTTTTGTAAGGACGAGTAATTTTACAACAACCACAAAAAGTACTTTTTTTAATCGGAGTAATAGTATCAGGAATTTCTATGTATTTTAAATTAGTACAATCCTTAAATACATGTTTTTTAACAAGAAAATTTTTTATATGTTAAAAAAAGAAGTAGCATCTATAGTGCTACTTCTTCTACCTAAGGGATAGAATATTGCATTTGTTTGACTGCAAATAAATATAAATAAAAATTTACTTACATAAAAATATTTAAGGATTTAAAAGTTTTTATGCTTTAAAGTAAATTGTGGGTGAAATTAGTATTTATAATATCATCAACTTACTTATTTGATGGAAAAATAGTTGATGAATTTTCAATAAAAATGAATAATTTTGTCAAATATATAATGTTTAGTTATGTTTTAATACGTTTTATTTTGTTTGATATAATTATATCAATCTTGAAATAATATGTCAATGATAATAAAATATAAATAAACTGATAATAAAGGGGAGTAGATTATGGAAGATAAGGATGCCATACTAAAAGAGAGTATATCGTATGTAGAAGAAATATTAAAAGATAAATTAGACGATATAGTGGTTGAAAGAGCTGTATTTGGGTTGTTCTTCTCTGGTGTAAAATTAAACAATGGATACGGTGGACTTTGCTTCACTCCGATAAAAGAAATACCAGAGGCAGTATGCTGCCCAAGCTCAGCTAAGGCAATGCCACTTTCAGGTAAACTATCCAATCGAAGTGCTAGAAAATACCTAGACGATATCTTCAGTGGCAATATTTTAAAAAGAACATTGGGAATAGCTACTTTAAATGCACTTAGCTCTATGTGCTGGGATTTAATGCCTGAGAAGGACTACGAGATTAAAGTAGGAGTCGATGCATTTGACGAATTAGAGATAGATCCTGCTAAAAATAGTGCCGTAGTTGGAGCTTTAGTTCCTATGTTAAAGAAACTTATAAGTGCCAATGCTCCTTTTAAGGTGTTTGAGATGGACTCTAAGACATTGAAGGGCGAGGAGTTAAATCATTTCTTGACACCGGATAAAGCGCCTGAGTATCTGCCAAGCGCTGATTTGGTTGTCATAACTGGGGTTACTATTTTGAATGATACTTTGGAGGGATTGCTTTGTAATGTAAAGGAAGGTGCAGATGTGTTGGTTACAGGTCCTACAGCTGGGATGCTGCCTGATGCGTTTTTTAAGAGGGGTGTTACTATGATCGGTGGGATTTTGGTTACTAAGCCTGATGAGTTGTTGGATATAATTAGTGAAGGCGGTTCGGGGTATCATTTCTTTGGGAAGTATGCTGAGCGTATAGTTGTTAGAAAGAGATAGAAAATTTGAATTAATATTTTAAGGGCTATTATTTAAGATGTAATAGCTCTTTTTGATTTTAATACTAATATTAAACATTAAAATAAATTATAATATTAAATAAGAAAAATTTATAAATGCAAAACATAATTTTATTTTTCGGGGCATTGGTATTTTCAAGAGTATATTGGTTTTTTCTGTATTTTGAAGATTATAAAGTTAAGCCTTTAATGATTTTTAATATATTTGAAAATTTTAACGAAGCATATTTAAAGTATTTTATGGAAGCATTTATTATTATTTAAGCTGATTTAAGTGCAGTAACTTTCTTGTTATTTGTCATAGTAAATATTTTAAATGTAGTTAAGCGAGCAGAACCGCTGGAAGATCCAGTAGAAAGTTCTATAAAAAATTAACAGTTAAACAAGTTGAAAAAGAAGAAAATAAAGATTAAATTTTTAAATATTGGTGTCTAAGATAAAGTGTGTAAATATACACTTTACCTTAGACTTTTTTTAATTACAGAAGATTGATCGAAAAACTGTGTATTTTATAATTATAAATTATCTTTGAATAGTAAAATGTTAAAGACGAAGATAAATAGTATTGGTTGTAATTTACATTAATATCTGATAATATAATTATTGACCAAGGTCAAAAATATATTATACAAGGGGGTATATAAATTGGCACGTCCTGTAAAAAAACAACCTGAACAATGGGAACATGAAATTTTAAGTGTGGCGCAAGAGCTTTTCACTACAAAAG
>NZ_JBJDXL010000074.1:0-7132 GCF_051866655.1 Intestinibacter sp. | reverse complement strand
GGTGATTCTTCTGCAACTTCTTGTTCTTCTTGTAAGTCCTCTTCTTCTATCAATTCTTCACTTACATTTTTCACTTCTTCTTTTACTTCTTCTTTTTTATTTTTTCCAAAATTAAAAAGTTTTTTAAACATATCTTTCCTCCATTTTTACACTATGTCTGCCATTTTATGTGCTTCCTTAAGATTTAGACTGATGACCTTTGATATTGCTTTCTTTTCCATAGTTACACCGTAGATATAGTCAGCAGCCTCCATTGTACCCCTTCTATGTGTCACAGCTATGAATTGAGTATCCTCTGATAATTCTTTTAAATACTCTCCAAATCTAAATATATTGGCATCATCTAATGGCGCTTCAATTTCATCTAATATACAGAAAGGTGTCGGTTTCGCCAGTATTATCGCAAATAATATACTTATAGCTGTAAGGGCCTTTTCTCCTCCTGATAGAAGGTTTAAATTTTTCATCTTCTTGCCAGGTGGTTTAGCTGTTATTTGTATATCACTTTCAAGTATATTTTCTTCATCTACAATAGTCAGCTCGCCTTCTCCTCCTCCAAACAACCTTTTATATACATATTTGAAATTTTCATTGACCTTTTTAAATTGTTCTTTAAATTGAACCTTCATATTTACTTCTAGCTCGCTTATAATTTTTTCTATGGCGTTTATAGATTCCTCTAGGTCAGCCTTTTGCTCGCTGTAGAAGTCGTATCTTTCCTTAGTCTCCTTGTACTCTTGTATAGAGTCTATATTTACATTTCCGAGACTTGCTATCTCCCTTTTTATAGATTCAAGTATCTTTTTATTTATTTCGATAGAGTCATCTTTTAATTCTAGAGCTTTTACATAAGTTAAATCATAATCCTCAAATAGTCTACTAGTATAATTTTCTTTATTTGCTGACAATCTCTCTATTTTTGAATCTATTTTAAATTCACTTTGTCTAAGCTCCATATTTTGTCTTTCAAACGATTTTAACTTTTTATTTAAATCAGCTACTGTCTCCTTAAGCTTAGTTTTCGCTTGATTTTTACCATCTAGCTCTCTATGCTTTTCGCTCAATTGCTTGTTTAAATTGTCGCTTTCTCTTTTTTGAATTTTAGATTCGCTTTGTAAGTCCTCTATTTCCTTTTGTAATTTTTTTATATTGTTGCTGTTTTCTTCGATTTTTTGTGTTCTGTAGCTTATTTCTCCGTCGATTCTCTTTATTTCAGAATCTGTAGACTTAAATATTTCACTTTTTTGAACAAAATCTAATTTCAAGCCTTCGATTTTTTTCTTTTCTTCTTCAAAAATCTCGCTTTGAAGCTCCTTAGTACTAGTCAAGCTGTCTATTTGTCTTTTATTTTCAGCTTCCTTTAGCTCGATATCTTTTATTTTTTCTTCAATCGTCTTTATCCTATTAGATGTATAATCTAAATTCGAGCTAAGACCAGTTTTTTCTTTTTCTAGCTTACTGATATTTTCATTTAAAGAAGCTCTTTCATAATCGATTGATTTCAGCTTAGTGTTTTGCTTTACGATATCTTTTTCAAGATCATTTATTTCTTCTTCACAAACTGATATGTTTTCTCTTACTTCCTTAATTGAATTTAAAATCGATTCCTTAGACTTCGTATTTTCTTGATTTTCTATTTTTATTTTTTCTATTTTATCTTCAAAATCCTTTATAAGTCTCTTTCTAGAAAGAATATTAGTGCTTGTCTTTAAGCTTCCTCCTGTAAGAGAACCTCCTGGATTTAATATATCTCCATCTAAAGTAACTACTTTAAATCTATGATTAGTTTCATTTGCGAATTTAATACCATTGTCTATATTGTCTATTACTATAGTTCTACCCAATATGCTCTCGACTATGTCTCTATACTTTTCATCAAATGATACTAAGTCACTCGCTATTTTTATATATTCAGTCTTAGAATTTATAGTATTTTCATTTATTTTTTTAGATTTAATTACATTCATAGGAAGAAAAGTAACTCTACCTAGATTATTTTTTTTAAGGTAATTTATCGCATTTTTAGCGGCGTATTGATCTATTGTTATAATATTTTGCATATAAGCCCCTAAAGCTGCCTCTATAGCCTTTTCGTATTGTTCATCAGTAGTTATAACCTGCCCTAATGCACCGCATATTCCAGATAAATTTTTATTTTTTAATACTTCCTTTACACCTCTATTAAAGCCTTCATAATGTCTTTCCATATCTATGTATATTTGAAGCTTTGAAGAGCATTCCTTTAGAGTGTAGTTGTTGTTTTGTATTTTTATATCTATATTTTTATTTTGATTTTTGTAATCCTCTAAATCATTTTTTAAATTGTTTAAAGAAGAAGTCTTTTCCTTTAAATTATTTTTCATCTGGATTACACTTTCTTCTTTTTGTCTATAGATAGAATTTTTTTCTTCTAATGAAGCTTTTATCTCTAAAATATTATTTTCAATAGTTTCACTTCTAAGATTGATATTTTCAGTATTTGCACTTAAAGTCGATAAACTATTGCTTAACTCTTGTTTTTTATTTAAATAAGTAATTATGTTGTCCTTTAGCGCTTCTATGTTCTTATTTAATTCGTTTAAGCTTTGTTCCTTTTTGTTGCTTTCTTTTTCAACCTCTGAAATATTTTGCTCTAATACTTCAATTTCTCTTTTTTCTAGTTCTCTCTTTTGTTTTAGCTCTACTAATTTGCTCTTATCCTCTTTTAATTTGAGCTCAAAATCCTCTAGAGTTTTTTGATTGTTTTCTATATTTAGCTTCGAATTGCTGATTCTTTCGTTTATCAAAGAAATTTGAGAGTCGTTTTGATTTATTACATTTTTTATAGATTCTATATATTGATTTAATTTAGCTATATTTTGCTCTAGCTTTTCGATTTCTTCATTAGTAAAATCTATGTTTTTTTCCATTTTTTCTTTTATTTCTTCTTTTTCATTTAATTCCTTTACGAGTATTGCCTTATGCTTCGTAATTTCAGCTAATTCTTGGTCTATTTTTTTGATTTCTCTGATATAATTATTTACTTCGAGTTTTTTTAAGCTTTCTCTAAGATCCAAATACTTAAGAGCCTTCTTTTGTTGGTTAAAAAGAGGCTTTATCCTGTTTTCTATCTCTATATAGATATCCTCTATTCTCTCTAAATTTTCCTTAGTATTTTTTAAATTTCTCTCTGCTTCTAGCTTTTTATATCTGTATTTTGATATTCCACAGGCTTCGTCGAAAACTTTTCTTCTATTGACTGGGTTATTACTTAAAATCTCGTCTACCTTTCCCTGTTCTATAATAGAATATCCATCCTTACCTATTCCTGTATCTAGTAGTAATTCCTTTATATCCTTTAATCTACACGCCTTGTCATTTAAAAAGAAACCACTCTCTCCATTTCTATAGGCTCTTCTCTTTATAGTAACTTCACTAAAATCTATGTCTAATTTTTCATCACTATTGTCTATAGTCAGAGCTACTTCACAGTAATTCATAGGCTTTTGATCGTTTGTACCTGCAAATATAACGTCTTCTAGCTTATCTCCTCTAAGACTTTTTATACTTTGCTCACCTAAAACCCATCTTACTGCATCGGATATATTGCTTTTTCCACTTCCATTTGGTCCTACAATCGCTGTTATTCCTTCGTTAAAATTTATCTCTGTCTTTGTTGGAAAAGACTTAAATCCCTTTAATTCCAGTCTCTTTAAATGCACATTTTCATCTCCCTTCAGTATTAAAGGTTGTATATCTCTAGTAATTTATCGTAAATTTGATCCATCTTCACAGAAAACTCTCCCTTATTTGAAGATATAATTATCTCTTCTTTAGATAAATCTTCTGGAACTGTCTTTAAATTTATATTGTATTTTTGTTTCATATATATTTTATTTGATTTTTTATTTCCTATTATTTTAGAAATGTTTTTATTGTTTGTTTTTACAACTAGATCTCCTTCTATTTTATTTTCTAAAACGACGTAATCTAAGAAGTCCTTTATCATTTCGCTTTCAGTAAGCTCTCTAAAGGCAGGGTGATAAGGTCCTGCTACAACTCCTTTACCTAATTGTATGTCGTCTGTAGCTTGAAGCCCTACTCTAATTACATTTATATTGTTTACATAAAATAAAACTAATAGTTTTTTTACAATATTTATGCACTCTTCTAAAGTAAACGGCGTATATTTACCCTCTGCTAAAAGAGTTTCTAGTCCTGTATCCTTAACTACTAGTGTAGGATATATTCTTACACAATCTGGTCTTAGCTTTATAAATTCTTTAGCTGTATTTATACATTTTTCTTCTGTATCAGAAGGAAGACCTACCATCATCTGTAGTCCTAGCTTTATACCGTGTTTTTTTATTAAATGTGAACTTCTTATTACTGAATCTATATCGTGTCCTCTGACGCTATCTATAAGCACCTTTTCGTCCATAGATTGAACACCTAGCTCTATAATACTAGATTTGTATTTTTTTAATCTCTCTAAAATTCTATCGCTTATGCAGTCTGGTCTTGTAGACATTCTAATTTCATGTACTAGACCTCTATCTACATATTCCTTTGCAACTGCTAGTAATTCATTTTGGCATTCTTCTTCTATAGCAGTGAAGCTTCCACCAAAAAACGCTATCTCTACATCAGTATCCTCATCTATAGTCTCTAGACATTCTTCTATTATATTTCTAGCATCCTCAGCTGTAACCTCAGTACTTACCCCTGTTATTTTCTTTTGATTGCAAAAAATACAATCGTGAGGACAGCCTCTATGTGGAACGAATATAGGTATTATTCTCTTTTTCATATAAATATCCTCCACCTTATAATCTTTTATCTAGTGCGCATTTTGCTGCTACTTGTTCTGCATCCTTTTTACTTTTGCCTTCTCCTCTTCCTAAAACAGTATCGTTTATGCCGACTTCCATAACGAATGTTTTATTATGGTCTGGACCCTTTTCATCTACTAATTTATACCAAATATTATTTTCTCCATTGCTTTGTAGCACTTCTTGTAAGCATGTTTTGTAATCTCTAAATATTTTACCTTTTATAGAGTCATTTATTATCTTATCCATGTATTTTAAAATAAAGTCTCTTGCAGGCTCCATTCCTCCATCTAGATAAATAGCTGCTATAACAGCTTCTAAAGCATCTGCAAGTATTGATATTCTATCTCTACCACCTGTAGCCTCTTCACCCTTTCCTAAAAACATATACTTACCTAAATGTATATTTTTAGATATCTCACTTAAAGATTCCTCACAAACTATATTTGCTCTTATCTTAGTAAGCTCTCCCTCTGGTAAATTCTTTTCTTTTTTGAATAGATAATCACTTATAACTATACTCAAAACTGAGTCTCCTAAAAATTCTAATCTTTCATTGAAAGGACAGTTCTTATTTTCATTTGAATAAGAACTATGTGTCAAAGCCTCTAATATATAATTTTTATCCTTAAATTTGTAATTTATTATCTCTTCAAACATCTCTATATTATTTAATATTTTTTTATTTATTTTCATTAATTATCCTCCATCCAAATTATTAATCGTTCTATTAAATTGATTTCGGGCCGTATTGTAATTAAAACATATTTACTTTAAAAAACCTATGAAGATTTGAACTTCATAGGTGCTTTTTAAACTAAACATTCATTATTAGCAATTACAACCGTCATCTCCGTCTTCACAGCCACAACCGCAACCACAGTCATCTCCATAATCTTCTTCGTCTTCACAACCACATCCGCAGCCGCAATCACAGTCGTCTTCAGAAGATAATATTACAGCATGGCAATTTGGACAAACTACGTCTACTGAATCATCGAATAGTAATTCTTCATCGATTTCTACAACTTCTGAACAATTTGGGCATTCCATTTCTATATAGCTTAAATCATCTTCATCGTAATCTTCATCTTCGTCATATTCATCATCGTAGTCGTCTTCATCGTCTTCTTCATAGTCATCGTCTTCATCGTATAACCATTCTTCTAAGTCTTCCACTTCTTGTTGTAATTCTTCTATTTCATATTCTAGTTCTTCTACTTGATCTTCTAAATCCTCTACTGAATACTCTAAATCTTGTACTATACCTGCAAAACTATCTAATACATCTACAATTTTGCAGATCATTTTACCTTCTTTAGTCTTATCATCGATATCTAATCCTTCAGCTAAACCTTTTAAATATGCAACCTCTTCACCTAGTTTTTTCATGATAAATCTCTCCTTTGCATTTTTTTAAAATCTTTAGAATAAAGACTTCCTATATGTTTTAAAAAAGCTCATATACCATTACTATTAGATATATAAGCTTTTTTTATGCTAAAATATTAAACTCTTGATAAATATTCTCCAGTTCTAGTATCTATTTTTATTTTATCTCCTTCATTTATGAATAAAGGTACTTGAACTACTGCTCCTGTTTCTACTGTAGCTGCTTTAGTAACGTTACTTGCTGTATCACCTTTTATTCCTGGTTCAGTTTCTGTTACTTCTAATTCTGCAAAGTTTGGAGCTTCTACTTGGAATGGTTGTCCTTGATAGAATCTTATAGTAGCTACTTCATTTTCTTTTAAGAATTTTATAGCATCTTCTACTTGATCATAGTTTAGTGGTATTTGATCAAAAGTTTCTTCATCCATGAAGTAATATAATTCACCATCATTGTATAAATATTGCATTTGTTTTGTTTCTATTATTGCTTTTGGGAATTTATCACTTGGGTTGAAAGCTTCTTCTCTTATAGCTCCTGTTTTTAAGTTTTTATATTTTGTTCTTACGAATGCTGCACCTTTTCCTGGTTTAACATGTTGGAAGTCAACTACTAAACATGGTTGACCATCTTTTTCAAAAGTTACACCTTTTCTAAAATCTCCTGCTGTTACCATTATTATTCCTCCATCTAAATAAATTTCTTATGTTTTATCAGTTTTATTATATATATGTAACTCAAATTGTCAAGTTATAATATATATTTTGATTAATCATATATACTATAATATCATATATTATCTTAACTAAACAAGTTTTTAGATATTTTAGTTGATTATGTTTTAATTATTTTTGACTTTATCTAAAATATTTATTCAAAAATCAAAAAAAAGTCTTCATTCTAAAGATTATTAAATTAATGTAGACTTTTT
>NZ_JBJDXL010000073.1:0-1642 GCF_051866655.1 Intestinibacter sp. | reverse complement strand
TGGTGCTCCTAAAGGCATAACTGCAGCTGCCCCTGCTTCTATTAATTTTCTTCCAGCGTATAAATCTGGTGTCATATATGGAAGTACTATAAAGCCTTCATCTGCTAGTATTCTTGTGGCCTTTATTGTTTTTTCGTTGTCTGGTAGTAGATATCTAGTGTCTGATATAACTTCTATTTTTATAAAATCTCCACATCCCATTTTTCTAGATATTCTAGCAATTCTTACAGCTTCTTCAGCAGTAGTTGCTCCTGAAGTATTCGGTAATATAGTCATATCTTTTGGTATATAAGTAAGTATATTTTCCTTTGGATTATCTAAATCAACTCTTCTTATAGCCATTGTTATTATTTGGCTGTTACTAGCCTTTATAACATCTGGAAGTATTTCATTACTTCCAAATTTACCTGTTCCTATTAAAAGTCTGCTGTCGAACTCGTGTCCACCTAAAATTAATTTATCCATTTTTCTCCTCCATTATTTGATTTCATCTATAAGTATCTTCATAGCTAAATTTGCCATGTGATTTGCGCATATCGCTACTCTTGGAGCCATCAAGCCTTCGCCTTCTTTGGCTTCGTGTTCAAAGTCTCCACAAATATAAAATTTATCCCTTATTTTTTTAGTCATTATATCGTTTGAATCGTAATAACCTGCCATACCTGAGGATGCTATTAGATATTTATCTCTAAAATTTTTCAAGGCTGCATTGCATACCATAGCCTTGCATTTTGCATCGTCAAAGGCTTCGATTATTATATCTGAGTCTCTTAAAAAACCTATATTTTCTTTTGTAATAAATACATCCTTAGTTTTGATATTTACAAAAGGATTTATTTTTCCCAGTATATTTTTTAATGCATCTGTCTTTTTCATTCCTATATGCTCTACAAAATACTGCTGTCTGTTTAAATTAGACGGTTCCACGACATCATAATCTACTAATACGAGCTCTCCTACGCCTACTCTAGCTAACGAAATAGCTATATTTGATCCTAAACCGCCTAGACCTAAAATAGCCACTTTCCCACTCTTTAGCTTACTATGTATATTAGGTGTATGTCTCGCAATTAAAAGAGCTTCTAGTTCATCTGATGAAGGAACCTTACCCTTTTGAATTAAAGTAACTCTATCTCCTTCACATAGTATTTTATCTTCGCTTAAAGGAAATCCATTTAAAACAACTACATCGCAATTTTTATCTACATTATCTCTAAATTGATAGGCAGTTGTATCTTGAGTAACTTCTGCAAGTGCCTCATTAAAAAAAATCTTCAAAATCAACCACCTCCAACAAAGCTTATAACTTCTATAACGTCTTCATTTTTTAATAAATAAGTATTGTAAGCTTCATCGTCTACAATTTCCATATTTACTTCTACAACGACCTTTTTAGGATCTAAGTCGTATTTTTTTAGAAGTTTTTCTATTGTAATATCTTCTGATAAAACGATATTTTTACCATTTAAAGTCATACTCTTCCTCCTTCTTCCATAAAAGTCTTAGAAAACAAAAAAAGCAGAAAATAAACCATACCCGCGGTGGTATGCCCCATTTTCTGCTTTTCAAGCTGACATTATGTTACCATTTTTAGAAATTTATGTCAATCGTTTTCATCGAATTTTTTAGAATAAATATTATT
>NZ_JBJDXL010000072.1:0-1646 GCF_051866655.1 Intestinibacter sp. | reverse complement strand
TTCTCAACTTTTTCGCTTATAGTTATTTTACCGGTGTTTTTAGCTGTTTATAAGCCGATGACACTTATGCAATTAGTTTACTTGTTACTTGCAGGAGTGTCAGCGAGTGTCGGTCAATTTGGAATTACCCTTGCTTATAAATATGCACCAGCCAAGGAAATTTCTATATACGACTACAGTGGTATAATCTGCTCTGCTGTTTTAGGTATAGTATTTTTCAACGAGAGCCCAGATATAATAAGTATATTCGGTTATCTAGTAGTATTTGCTGCGGCCTTTGATATGTTTTTATACAATAAAAAGCTAGATAAACAGGACAACCAAAGAAAAAATATACTATAATTAAATCGTACGGAAATTTAGCACTTTAAGAAAAGGGGAATTTATATGGGAAAAGTAAAATTAGCTATTATAGGCACAGGTCTTAGAGGGGCCTATACATATGCTCCTCTTGTAGAAAAGTACAAGGACAAATGTGAAATAGTAGCTTTTGTAGAAAATAAAAAGGGAAGAAGAGATTCGTTTTTAGAAAAATACCCTGTCGATGAAGATATGGTATTTGATAATTTAAATGATTTTATCGCTCATGAAAAGGTTGCCGATGCTGTGATAATATCACATTACGACCTTTTGCACTACGATACAGCTCAGCTAGCTCTAGTCAGAGGATACGATGTTTTAGTCGAAACTCCTGCAGCAAATAGCTTAGACGGACTTGTCCATCTAAAGGAGTTTTCAGATAAAAATAGCGATAGACTTTTTATGGTGGCTTATAACAATAGATACTCAAGCTTCTATAATAAACTACAAGAAATTGTAGACAGCGGAGATTTAGGAAATCTAGTAAATATTTCATATAACGTCGATATAGGCTATAAAAGCTTCATCCATAATTACGTAAGAGGAAATTGGAGAATAACTAGCGATACTGCCACAATAATGCTTACAAATAGCTGTCAGGATATAGACACTATGATAAAATTATCAGGTGGAGAATGCGAAAAGGTAGCTTGCTTTTCTGATTTAAGAGTTTTTAATTGGGATAATTTCAATACAAAAATGAGTGAAAACTGCTTAAGATGTCTAGAAGAGGAGGGATGTCCTTTCTCAGCTAAGAAAATGTACTTAAACGAGGATCAATTTATAAATAAATCAGTCCACATAAATCCTACTAAGGAAAACCTTGAAGCTATTTTAAAAGAAGGCCCTTATGGAAAATGTGTTTTCTACTGCGACAACGATGTATCAGATAATTTAACTAGTATATTTAAATTCGACAACAAGGTAACTGCAAACTTCAACATAAACGCATTCACAAATGAAGGCGACAAAAAAATAAGATTGTTCTTCAAAGAGGGTGAAGTAGAGGCTTCATACAAGGACAGACAAATAAAAATCAAAAAATTCTTAAACGGCGAAGAACAGGTAATAGATATAGAAGAGGAAGATATAGACGAAAAGCTATTTGTAGATTTTATAAATAGAGTACAAGACAAAAACTACGATTCATGTGTCGCATCTGTAGGTGAGGTTATACAAAGCCACGTAGCTACATTTGCAGCAGAATTTTCAAACGTCAGCAGCACTGTAGTAGATATAAAATCATTTTTCAACAACGCAGTAGAGATGACTAAGCAAATAGAAAA
>NZ_JBJDXL010000071.1:0-7160 GCF_051866655.1 Intestinibacter sp. | reverse complement strand
AGATGTAATAGGAAGAGAAGGAAATATCTTAGATAAGAGAATATTACACGTATTTTTGAGCTTAGATGGCAAAAATATCTACTATGTAAATGAAGATGAACTAGATAAAATATCAAATATTATCTCAAACTTCGAAATCAAAAAACATGGATACGATTTAAAAGAGGACTATATACTACTAAAGCCTTACGATATAGAGCTAAATTCTATGGATTTCGATATAACTATAGCTGAGTATCTGATAGACTCAAAATCATCAACTTCATACGAATGTAGTGCAATAGCTATGAAATACCTGACTAGACAGATAAAATCAAAAGAGGATTTACTTGGTAAAGGAGCTAAGGCTAAAAAATTTGAGCAAATAGGCTTTGATGAGCTTTCTGCATATGTAGGAGATATATTAAATACAGTTGCAGATGTATACCCTAAAATGGAGGAAAAGCTAAAAGAAACTGAAATGGACGGTCTTTTCTACCATGTTGAAATGCCACTTGTAGAGGTTTTAGGTTCTATGGAATACATAGGTATGAAGGTAGACAAGGATCAACTAAATGAACTAAAAGATAAATTTACGAAAATAATATCGGAATTAGAAGCTGAAATATACGAAATGGCAGGAGAATCGTTTAATATAAATTCACCAAAGCAATTAGGTGTGATTTTATTTGAAAAATTAGGGCTTCCAGTTATTAAAAAGACAAAGACAGGATACTCTACAAATGCCGAGGTACTAGAAAAATTAAGAGATAAACACGAAATAATCGATAAAATAACAGAATATAGACAAATAGTTAAATTAAATTCAACATATGTAGAGGGATTATTAAACATAATTAACCCAAAAACAGGAAGAATACATTCTTCGTTCAACCAAACTATAACTACTACAGGTAGAATTTCGTCTACAGAACCAAATATGCAAAATATTCCAGTTAAAACTGAAATGGGTAGAGATATAAGAAAGGTATTTGTAGCAGAAGAAGGTTGCAAGCTAGTGGACGCCGACTACTCTCAAGTAGAGCTTAGAGTCTTAGCGCATATGAGTGGCGACGAAAACATGATAGATGCGTTTAAACATGGAGAAGACATCCACTCCAAGACAGCATCACAAATATTTGATGTAGATATAGAGGATGTAACAAGTAAACAAAGAATAGAAGCTAAAGCTATAAACTTCGGTATAATCTACGGAAAAACAGATTTTGGTCTTTCTCAGGACTTAAATATTCCAGTTGCAAAAGCGAAGGCATATATAGAGAGCTATTTCTACAAATATCCTAAAATAAAAGAATTTATGGACGATGCAGTAGAAAAAGCAACTCAAACAGGATACGCAACTACTATATTAAATAGAAGAAGATATATACCAGAGATAAACGCGAGCAATTTCATAGTCAGAAACCAAGGTAAGAGATTTGCCATGAATGCTCCTATACAAGGTAGTGCAGCAGACATAATAAAAGTAGCTATGGTCAACGTATACAACAAATTAAAAGAAAACAACATGAAATCAAAGCTTATACTTCAAGTACACGATGAGCTTATAGTAGAAGCTACTGAAGATGAATTAGAAATGGCTGAGAAAATAGTAAAAGAAGAAATGGAAAATGCACAAGTGATGGATGTACATTTAGATGTAGATTTAAATACAGGAAATTCTTGGTATGAAACAAAGTAGGTGAAAAGATGTTAGTATTGGGACTTACAGGAAATATTGGATGTGGAAAGAGCAGTGTATCTAATATATTTATCAAAAAGGGCATAGATGTAATAGATGCAGATATAGAAGCTAGAAAAATATTTGACGATAAGGAATTACTTAATAAAGTATTTTATACTTTTGGAGATAGTATAAAAAACGAGGATGGGAGCTTAAATAGAAAGGCTCTAGGAAATATTGTATTTAACGACGACGAAAAGCTAATAGAGCTAAATAATTTAACTCATCCTCAGATTAAAAAAAATATACTATCACAAGTTTCTAAATATAAAGAGCAAGGTAAAAAAATAGTTGTAATAGATGCAGCATTATTGATAGAAGATGATTATCTACCTTATATAGATAAGTTAGTTTTAGTAACTTGTAGAGAAGATATACAGATTGAGAGAATAAAAAATAGAGATAATTGTACAAAAGAAGAGGCAATTAGCAGGATAAATTCTCAAATGAGTCAAAGTGAAAAATCGAAATTTGCAGATTACATTATTGATAATTCAAACTCATTTGAAGAATTAGAAAAAAGAGTTTTAGAATTTATAGAAATTTTATAAGGAGAATAAGAGTGAAAAAAAAATTAATCTTAATTCTATTTATCGTAATAGTTTTGGGATTTGCTTTATATATGGAAAGGAACGAAATATATAAATATATATATCCTAAAAAATATTCAGAATACGTTGAGTTTTACGCAAAAGAATACAACCTAGATGAAAATCTAGTCTATAGTGTAATTAAAGCAGAAAGCAAATTTGATAAAGACGCAGTTTCGAGAAAAGGGGCAAAGGGATTGATGCAAATTGGGGATTCTACAAGAGATTGGGCAATTGAAGAGCTTGAGATGACTGAAGCAGATATTTTTAATCCTCAGGACAATATAAGAATAGGATGCTGGTATTTAAATAGGTTATACAGAGAGTTTGGAACTCTAGACTTAGTTATCGCAGCATATAACGGTGGATCTGGTAATGTCAAAAAATGGTTAGCTGATCAAAAATACAGCCATGATGGAGAAAATTTACATACTATTCCTTTTAAAGAGACATCGAGTTATGTTGAAAAGGTAAAGCGTAATTACGATATGTATAATAAAATTTATAATTAGAAAGGTACAACAAAATGAAAAAAATAGTAAAATTAATAAGTATAATTTTAGCATTGATGTTATTTGTTGTAGGATGTAGTGCAGATACAGAAGAGGAGAGCCAATCAGAAAAGACAGTAACAAATGATTCAGAATATATAAATTTAACTATGATAAGACCAAATACAATTAATCCAATTTTAAATACTGATAAGTCAGTAAGTTATGTTTTGAATTTAGTATATGATAGCTTATTTGAATTTGATGAAAATTACGATCTTCAACCTAAATTAGTAGATTCTTACAGCATTTCATCAGATAATAAAAGCGTCGATATAAAATTAAAATCTGGGATAAAATGGCATAATGGAAAGAGCTTGACAGCTAGTGATGTTAAATATACATATGATTTAATAAAATCTAAAAAAGAGAGTGCATATTATGATTTAGTATCAAATATAAGCAGTATAACTGTAAGTGGAAATAGAAGTCTAACTATTAGATTTAAAGATAATTATGCTTTTTCATTGGAAACTCTGATTTTTCCTATAGTATCAAAAGATAAATTGAGTGGTTTAAAGAGCGATGATTTAGAGCTTCCAAATAAAAATTTAGTAGGTTCTGGTGCATATAAAATAAAAACTTATGAAGATAGAGATTTTATGGTCTTAGAGCCAAATCAAGATTATTACGATTTTAATGAAGATGGAAATAATAAAGAAATCTATGTGAAATTTGTACCTGATACTGAATCACAGGTACAGATGGTACTGTCTTTAGATAGCGATATAAGCAATGTTTCACTTGCAAATATAAGTAAATTTACAGATAACGATAATTTTAAAATAGAGAAATATCAAGGAAGAAAATATGATTACGTTATTTTTAATTATGAAAATGAGTATCTACAAAATTTAGATATAAGAAAAGCTATTTCATTTTCAATAGATAGAAGCTCAATTATAAAGGATGCTTATTCAGATAGAGCTAAATTAACTAATTTTCCTCTAAATTCTGCTTCAAAATACTACGACAATGATTTAAAACCTCTTTCATACAATACAGATAATGCACAAAATTATCTTAAAAAAGCAGTTTTATCATTAGAAGAACAAAAAAATTCTAAAAAGAAAGAAGAAGAATCTAAAGACGCAGATCAAAATACAGTAGATGGTTCTGAGGATGATACTATCGACAACAATAAAGATAATAGCTCTAGTGATAAACAATCAACTAATGATAAACAAGATGCTGAGGATTCAAAGGAATCTTCTGAAGAAACTAGATCATTTAAAGATGTTACAACTGCTGAAGTTAAAGCATTATTAAAAGACATCAAATTTAAAATAATAGTAAATAAGGACAATAGTGAGAGAGTAAAGGCAGCTAATATAATAAGTAATAATTTAGAGGCAGTAGGTATAAAAACAGAAATAAAAGATTTGACAAGCGATGAAATGACAAAGGCTTTAGATAGCAAGGATTATGATCTAGCATTAATAGGATGTGAATTACCTGCTGTATCTGATGCTACATATATACTTGAAGAATTGGGATATCAAGATGAGCAATTAGATAAATACTTGAAAAAACTAAAAGAGGCTAATTCAGAAGCTGAAATAAAAAGCATTTACAAAGATATACAAAAGTATGTTAAAGAAAATGCAGTATTTATAAGCTTTGGCATGCTAGATGATTATGTCGTATTAAATAAAAGACTTGAAGGCGATTTAAATTCTAATGATTTTAGTATATATAGATCGATAGATTCTCTAGAAGTAAAATAATATTTGAGATAAAGCTAGTTTGGCGTTGGAGTTTTTGTAGATAATATGATATAATATACCCATATAGGGTATATGGAGGTGTAATTAATGGAAAAAAAATTATTAATTGAAGGTATGAGCTGCAATCACTGTGTAAATCATGTAAAAACAGCTTTAACAGAAGATATTGAAGGTGTAGAAGTAAAAGAAGTTAGCTTAGACGGCAAATATGCTTTAGTAGATGTAGCTGATGGAGTTACTGAAGACGCTATAAAAGCTGTAATAGAAGATTTAGGATTTGAATTAAAAGGAATACAATAATATATAAAAAGCCTGCAGGAAAATTTCTTGCAGGCTTTTTTAATAAAAAAAGATCTCTACCTATAGTAAATAGAGATCTATTAAATGGGGGAGATTGAGTATATTGATTTTACATTTACATTATTAACATCTTTAATAAAAATATACATACTATTTAATATTTTTTTAAAATAATCATATAATTAAAGTAAATATTTTTAAAATACTAGCAAGCTCACATTTTATATTTACATGAATATAATAAAATAAACGAGGTGGGGTATCATGGAGGAGTACAGAACATATAAAGATAATTTTAGAAATTTGATACTTGATATGGTACAGGAAGACTTAGGAAATTATGTATCGCAAAGAGGTGCAAAAAAATTTTTTGAAGCAAACGTCGATAAAGTAATAAATGAAAATTTACAAAAAATTAAAAGTAGAGATAAAAAAGAAGATATATATTTGAAAATTTTAACTTATGGTGCATATAAGGATAATATTTTATCAATAGGAAAATTAATAAAAAAAGAAGATATTTTTAAATCAAAAAAAGAAATTTACAATTTTGCAAGATACCTTAATTTGAATGTAAATAAAAAGTTTTCATATAATCAAATTTTAAGAATAATATCAAAACATATCTATGACAATAGGAATTTATATTCAACTAGACATGTAATCTACAAAAGAACAGGCAGAGAATATATAATAGATCCTCAAAGTATTAAAAGTGAATTAATACAAAGCTATAAGTCAAAAACGAGGGAAGAGATGAAGGTCATAGCTAAGCTTTTAGAAGTAGATATAGATGAGGGTGAAGGAGCAGAAGATATAAGAAAAAAAATAATAAATAACATAATAAAAGAGAAATTGAGAAAAAATAAATAACAGACAAATAAGAAGGCGCTAAAAAGCGTCTTTAATTTTTAAGTCAAAAAGGGTGTGATTTATATAAATATTAAAAAGTTTGTATTTCTAGTTATTATGATATTAGCTACAAGTTATTTTGTATCTATTCAAGATAATAATTTAAATAAAATAGAAATTAAAATAATAAGCTATAATATACATAGTGGAACAGACAGGAATATGATTCCAACATTATTTGATACGATAAATTTTCTTAAAAAGAGCAAAGCAGATATTATTTGTCTACAAGAGGTAAATGAATCATCTAAGGTAGGATTTCAAGTCAGCAGTCTAAAAGAAGAATTAAATATGTACTCACATTTTGGAGCAAATGTGGTAAATGATGATGGAAACTACGGACTTGTTACCTATTCAAAGTATAAAATAATTGATAAAAAACACGTTTATCTAACTAGTACAAAAGAGCAAAGAGGATTTTTACATACTATTGTAAAAATAAAAAATAAAAAAGTGCATGTGATAAATGTTCATTTGGGATTAAATTGTGAAGAAAGAAAAAAGCAAATAGAAGAATTGAGGCTTTATATAAAAAATTTAAAAAATGAGTATTTTATTATTTTAGGTGATTTTAATGAAGGAAATATATCATTAAATGACGAAATTATAGTTGATGTAGCTGAAGAGCTAAATAAATCTAATATATTAACTTTTTCGATGGGACTTGACAGGATAGACTATATGTTTGTTTCTAATAATATAAAAATAGAATCATATGAAGTTTTGATAAAAAATATGTCAGATCATTATCCGATAGTTGCTAAATTTTCTATATAATTATATTATAATAAAGGAGAAATTTAAATAAAATTTAGGAGGTAATATATGAATTTTACATTTTGTCACAATAATTTTAATGTAATAAATTTAGAAAAAAGTATAGAATTTTACGAAAAAGCTTTAGGTCTTAAGGAATCAAGAAGAATAGCACCTGAAGACGGAAGCTTTATAATAGTTTATTTATCAGATGGAACAACAAGACATAGCTTAGAGCTTACTTGGTTAAGAGATTGGGATAAACCATCATATAATTTAGGAGATAATGAATTCCACTTAGCTCTTGAAGTCGATGATTTTGATAAAGCTCATGAGCTTCACAAAGAAATGGGATGCATCTGTTTTGAAAATAAACAAATGGGAATATATTTTATAAATGACCCAGATAACTATTGGATAGAAATATTACCAGCTGGAAGAGGTTAATTTAAACAGTATTTAGTAGTATAAATTTGGGGGAATAACGTTATGAAAAAAGTAATCTTAGCATTAGGTGTAGGTGCTTTGGCTGTGTCTTTGAATGCTGATAAATCCTATGCAGATTCTAGTGCTGTAGTAAATGTAAGCGCATTAAACGTTA
>NZ_JBJDXL010000070.1:0-1662 GCF_051866655.1 Intestinibacter sp. | reverse complement strand
AAATGAATAAAAAGTGTTCTAATTCTTCTTCTATATTTTTGTAGTATGGAATCCTGAGCAAATGAATGTTATTTTTTTTACAGTATTGATTTTTTATTTCATCGTGGAGTCTTATTTTTTCAAACTGATTTAATGCCCACTCTTCTCCTTTCCCAGAAAAGTCAACGGGTCTAAAATGCTGCTCTCCATCATATTCTATACATAAATTATAGTCTGGTAGATAAAAATCGAACGGAAGGTTTTTTATATTTTTACAACCATCGAATGTTTTTTGATAAATATAGATAATACTATTTTTTTCACACCATTGACGAATATGCCTCTCCCCGTGAGACTCCTGACAATTAGGGCATCCTTTACCAGATAATATATTGGCAGGGCTAGCATACCATGTATGACCATCAATTTTACATCTATGTAATATTGGAATATGTGCCCCCTTATATTCTTCAATTACATCAATATTCGTATTTACCCTAAGTAAATCCTCTACGTATTCATTGTGTAGCTTTATATTTTTATCTCTTATTTTATCATTGCCACATTCTTTACAACCAACTCCTCGTAATATATTACTAGGATAAGCGCTCCAAAGAATATTGTGTTTTTTACAATAATGATCAATTGGAGTTTTCGCATCAATATATTGACCGACAATAACTATATCAGGATTAATAAGTTCTACCTCCTCAACATATTGATTATGTGTCTTGCATCTTGTCTTGCGAAACTTCTCCTTTCTACATTCCTCGCACCCAATTCCGCTTAAGGCTCGTCCAGGAGTAGTTTTCCAAAAAATATCATGAATTAAGCAACAATGTAATATTGGAGTACCTGAGTCAATATATTCTTCAACAACCTTAACATTAGGATTTTTAATTGCCAATTCTTTGACATACTCCTCATGTGTTTTTTTCTTACTCATTTGCTCACCTCCTCTTAAGTAAATTTATTTTTATTCATATAGGCTCGTTAAGCCCTATAGATTTTACTTTAAAAGTAAATTTTCTTTAGCTTTCACTAAAGTGCAGATCATATCATTCACCATGGTGTTAATACACTTTAGGTGTCCTCCGCTTCGAGAGACTTCTCTCTAATCCCATCTCAGGGAATGATCGTTGAACTTTCTTCTAACACTAATTTTGTATTGTTAATGTTAGAAGCTTAGCTGCTGATCGCCCAATTTGTTCGCTTTTTAAACTGTCACACTCGACCTTGCGATCCATGTTGTAGTGGAACAACTCTAAGGGCTTCCCAGCAATTCAAAGGAATACATTATATACATTTCTATATATAACGGACTAAGCAAATTTATGTAATAACATAAAACTTAATCTTTATCGGCATCTAGAGCCTCTTTCTTCTTTTTAATCAGTTCACTGTAGCTATCAATTTCTTTTTGAATTCCGTTTTTAATTGCATCCACTCTAGCTTTATTAAGATCTACTATAGCGTCCTTCGCTTCATGATAGGCTTTAATTGAATCATATTGTCCAGATTTTAACTCATCAAGCTTCTCTATATATTCTTGCTCAGTAAGACCTAACGCTTTCCAATTTTTATTCAGATAAGCAATTTCGTCTTGATATTTTTTAGCTTGCACTTCGGCAATTTCCATTTGCTGAGCATATAGACCAAGTGAAGTAATTCCTTCATCAGTCC
>NZ_JBJDXL010000069.1:0-1663 GCF_051866655.1 Intestinibacter sp. | reverse complement strand
AAGGTCGCTTTAATAGGGCCTAATGGAATAGGTAAATCTACATTGTTTAAAATAATAATGGAGGAGCTTACTCCTCTAACTGGTGATGTTAAGCTCGGTACGAATGTAAATGTTTCTTACTTCCACCAAGAGCAAAAAACTCTAAACCTCAACAACACTATTATCGATGAAATATGGGACGAAAATCCTAACCTAACTCAAACTCAAATCAGAACTATGCTCGGAGCTTTTCTATTTGAAAATGAGGATGTATTTAAGCAAATTTCATCTCTTAGCGGTGGTGAGAGAGCCAGAGTTGCTATATTGAAGCTTATTTTATCTAAGGCGAACTTCTTACTTCTTGACGAACCTACAAACCACTTAGATATAGACTCTAAGGAGGTTCTAGAAGAGGCTTTAAATAATTACACTGGTACTATATTCACTATTTCGCACGACAGATATTTCTTAAATACAGTAGTCGACAAAATTCTTGTTTTAAACGAAGACGGTGTGACTGAATACCTTGGTAACTACGACTACTACATGGCTAAGAAGAAAGAATCTGAAGAAATAGCAGCGAATGTTGAAGAGGAATCAGAAAAAACTAAAACTCAGCTAAAGGAAGAAAAACGTAGAGAACGTGAAGAGCGCGAAAAGCAAAAGAAAAATAGAAATAAAATAGCTAATACAGAAAAGGAAATCGAGGAAATCGAAAATAAGATAGGTGAACTCGATGAGCTTCTTTGCTTAGAGGAGGTTTATTCTAACCCTGAGAGATCTAAGGAGGTTAGCTTGGAAAAAGCTAGCTTAGAGGATAAGCTAGCAGAACTTTATGAACTTTGGGAAGAACTTATGTAAAAAAAAGGCCATCAATTTGATGGTCTTATTTTTATGACTTTACAGCCTTTCTTTTAAGCTGTTACATGCCTTACCGTCGTAATGTGGATTTATATACTGTGGATTTCCTTGAGTTTTGTTACTCACATTCAGAGCTCTAGTAGGACAGATATTGACACATCCAAGGCAAAACGCACATTTGTTTTGATCTCGTACAGGTTTATATTTTGTCATCGTAATGGCACTCATAGGGCAGATATCTACACATTTTCCACATCGTACACACTCATCTCCAAAAGTGAATTTTTCGGTCTTTTCCAAAATAGCTAGCTTGTGTAATCCATAAGAAAGTAAAAACGAATGCTTTTCCTTTTTATAGTTAGATTCTCTTTTGCGAATACTTGATACGATTTGATCAATCTTATTATCGCAGTTATTCAAGTATTGTTGTCCCTTTTCTGGAGGAAGGTGTTTTTTTTGCGTAATGTAGTTACCTGGCATAAGAACATCGAAAAAGCCTTGGATTGTCAACCCTGCTTTTGCGGCTGTATTTCTGATAATTCGTGAAGTATATTCTGGCGAACCAGCACAATTAAACACAGAGTAAATATAGTTGTCTGTATATCCTTCAAATTTAACCTTTTTAATAAAATCCGTCACTATATCTGCAGGAGCACAAGCGTAAACAGGGTATACAAAGCCAATAGTCTCTCCATCGTCGAGCTTCAGATAGTATTGCTCATTACATACCAAATCCGCAATCGAAACAATTTTGTCATTTAGAGCTTCTGCGATTTTCGTTGCAATATAAAGTGAATTTCCTGTCCCTGAAAAATATAAAACC
>NZ_JBJDXL010000068.1:0-7250 GCF_051866655.1 Intestinibacter sp. | reverse complement strand
ACTAAGATCCTTTATATCTATTAATTCATAATTATCTAGATTTATATTTAATTCAGAAGCAATCTCTCTTGTTTTATCTATATCCCCTACTAAAATTCCATTTATTATTCCTTCTTTTCTCGCATTTTCAACTGCCACTAAAACTTCTTTATCTTGACAGCATGCAACAGATACTGTTTTTGGTCCTCTTTCTTTAGCTAATTTTATAACATCTTCTATTTTCATAAAGCCACCTCTTCTTCCCTATTTAAAGTTATATTCATGTTAATTTATGTCTAATTATTATATAATTCCAAAAGCTAATTTCTTAATTATTTATTTCCATAGAATTGTTACAAGTTAAAACTTATTATCCTTAATTTAATTATATATTCCTTTTAATCCCAACAGATAATATGTATTTTTTATCCTTTGCTATAAATATTTTTTATAACCGATTTAATTTTTTTAACATTTAAATTATCTTTTTTAATGTATAAAAAAATCTATTTTATTAGTTTTTTGTACAAAAAATAGAACTATAAAGATAAAAAATCCATATAGTTCTCAATATATTCTGTATTTTTAATCTCTTAAATCATCTTTTTCAGCAAACTCCTTATAAAGATTAACAAATTCTTCTGCTATAGGAGATAATGCTTCGTCCTTTCTCTTTATGTAGCCACAATCTAAAGTAATATTTTTAGCCAAAGGAATTAAAACTGTACCATCATCTAGATAAGTTTTGTCCTTCATAGGTCCACCTCTTAAAGAGAAAAATACACCATCCATTTCATGTAAAAAATAATACAACATATCATGGTCTTGAACAGTTATGAAATTATTAAAATTATCATAATCTAACTCATTTCCAATCCACATAGATATATAGCTTCTATCTACATATTCATTAGTTAATAATACATATTTTTTTAAATCTTCAATTTCAACCTTTCCCTCTTCACTACAAAGAGGGTGTCCTTCTCTTACTTGTACATAAACATGTCCATCTGTAATTTTTACAAATTCTAAATTCTTAGACATAAGAGTTCTTCTATTTGTAAAGCTAACTGGTCTTGTTATTTTTATTATTCCAATATCAGAAAGACCTGTCTCAACATCTCTAATTACGTTAGAAAATGTGTCCTGATTAATTATTAGGTTTAACATCTCCTCCTTATGATTTCTACTTAGCTCTAAAATAATATGCTTTATAAAGGATATATAATATGAAGAAATTCTAAAATTAACCTTTTCGTCCTTTGCTATAGTGTTCATATTTCTAATTAGATCCATATTTCTTTCAATTTCTTCACCATATTGAAGTAATTCCATTCCTTTAGCGGTTAGTTCCACTCCTGAATTACTTCTCTCAAAAATTTTAAATCCTAATTCTTCTTCTAACATTCTTATAGACATACTTAAATTAGGTTGGCTCATATACAGCTTCTTTGCTGCTTTCCCTATTGAACCTTGCTTAGCAATTTCCAAAATATAACTTATTTGTTCTAGTTTCATATAATCACCTATTTCATTTAATTATATTTATTAATATATTATTTTTTTATATATTATATATTAATAAATAAAAATCCTTCCCATAGGCCCCTTTATAAATGTATTCATATCTATATTTATTGAAATATGTATTAAAATATTTGTTGAAATTTAAATTTAATTTATATATATTATATTAACATTATATCATACTTTTTTTATATTTTCATAACATAAAGAAAAGCTTAATAGTTATAAACTATTAAGCCTCCCTTTGGGCCTTTTATTAATTTTTTGGTCTAAATATATGAAATTTTTTAACTAACAGCATCCATACCTTTTTGTAAGGCTTCTCTATTTATTGGTATAAATTTAGCTTTTCTTTCTCCAAATACTTTTAAGAAAGCTTGTAGTACTGATTCTATATCAACTGCATTAGTTACCTTTAAGCAAGCACCTAACATTATCATATTAGCAACCTTAGGCATTCCCATTTCACCTGCTAATTCATTAGCTGGTATATAAGTAACTTTTATATCATCTCTTTCTATTTTTGTGTCTATTAATGAACTGTTTACTAAAACATGTCCTCCTGGTACTACGTCATCAACGAATTTCATAGAAGGTAAATTCATTATTACAGCACAAGTTGCATCATCTGTTATAACTGGTGACCCAACTGGTTCATCAGATACAGTTACTGCACAGTTTGCAGTACCTCCACGCATTTCTGGTCCATAAGAAGGTAACCATGCAACTTCTTTCCCTTCTAGCATACCTGCATATGTTAACAATTGTCCCATAGACATTACACCTTGACCACCAAATCCTGCACAAATTACTCTAGCTGTTGACATATTATTTCACCTCCTTAGTTTCTATGTCTATATCTTTTTTATTACCTGGTTCATAGTATTTCATCATGTTGTCTCTTAACCATTGTAAAGCATCAGTTGGTGCCATACCCCAGTTAGTTGGACAAGTAGATAAAACTTCTACTATACCAAATCCTAAACCTGCTCTTTGAACTTCGAAAGCTTTTCTTATAGCTTTTTTAGCTTTTCTTACGTTAGCAGGAGTATCTACAGTTACTCTTTCTACAAATACTGCACCTGTTAAAGTTGCAAGCATTTCACTAACTCTTATAGGGAATCCATTTCTTTCTGGATCTCTACCATCTTGAGCTGTTGTAGCTCTTTGGCCTATTAATGTAGTTGGTGCCATTTGTCCACCAGTCATACCATATATACCGTTGTTAACGAATATAGTAGTTATTTTTTCTCCTCTAGCAGCTGCATGAACTATTTCACACATACCGATTGAAGATAAGTCACCATCACCTTGATAAGTAAATACAGTTTTATCTGGATGAGTTCTCTTTACACCTGTAGCTACAGCTGGAGCTCTACCATGAGCAGCTTCATGTGTATCTACGTTAAAATAATTATATGCTAAAACAGAACATCCTACAGGAACTACTCCTATAGTTTCCCCTAATATACCCATTTCATCTAAAACTTCAGCTACTAATCTATGGATTATACCATGAGTACATCCTGGACAGTAGTGAGTTACAGCATCAGTTAAACCTTTTGTTTTTTCAAATACTACAGCCATTATTTTACACCTCCTAAAGCAACTTCTCCTAATATTTCTTTAGCCTTTTCAGCTATTGCAGCTGGAGTAGGTATCATACCACCACTTCTTCCGTAGAAGTGAACTGGTAATTTGCATTCACATGCTAATTTAACATCGTCTATCATTTGACCTAAACTCATTTCTACTACTAATAAATCCTTAGCATTTGGTATTTGTTTGAATGCTTCATTTGGGAATGGCCATAAAGTCTTAGGTCTAATTAAACCTACTTTATATCCTTCTTTTCTTAATCCTTCTATAGCTGTTTTAACTATTCTTGAAACTGTTCCATATGCTACAAATACTAAATCAGCATCTTCAGTTTTGTACATTTCATATTGAACTTCATTTTCTTCTATAGTTTTATATTTCTTTTCTAATTTTAAGTTATGTTGTTCTAATTCTTCTGATTGTAAGTATAAAGAATTTATTACATTAGGTTTTCTCTTATTATCATGTCCACAAGAAGCCCAATCTTTTTCTGGTAAATCTCTATGTTTACGTTCTTTTTCGAAATCAACTGGTTCCATCATTTGACCGATCATACCATCTGCAACTACCATAACTGGAGTTCTGTATTGATCAGCTACATCGAAAGCTTCTATAATCATATCAACTGCTTCTTGAACTGAAGCTGGAGCATATACTGGAGTTCTGTAGTCACCATTTCCTCCACCTTTAGTACTCATATAATAATCTGCTTGAGAAGGTTGTATAGTTCCAAGTCCTGGACCACCTCTCATTATATTTAAAACTACACAAGGTACTTCTGCACCTGCACAGTATGTAATTCCTTCTTGTTTTAATGCAACCCCTGGAGATGATGAAGATGTCATAACTCTAACACCTGATCCTCCTGCACCATAAACCATGTTTATAGCTGCTAATTCTGATTCTGCTTGTACAAAAGCTCCTCCAACCTTTGGAAGTTCTCTTGATAAATATTCTGGTAACTCACTTTGTGGAGTTATTGGATATCCAAAGAAGTAATGGCATCCAGCTTCTATAGCTGCTCTACCAAATGCTTCATTACCTTTCATAAGTATTTTAGCCATTATTAATTCCCCCCTAATTTTGAAATAAAATTAATCTCTCTCTACAGTTATAACTACGTCAGGACACATTAGTGCACAGCTTGCACAACCAACACATTTCTCTTCATCGATTATTTTTGCTGGATTATATCCTTTTTGGTTAATAAACTCTGTATCTATTGCTAATATTTCCTTTGGACATGCCGCAACACATAATCCACAACTCTTACAACGTTCTACATCGAAAGTTACTTTACCTTTAGCCATTTCAAAGCCCCCCTTAACATTGTGTTTTTTTCTATTAAAAACTCATACTACATCCAAATTTCTCTCATGTATAAATCTATTGGTAGTATATCCCCTTCTAAATCACTCGGTAATAAATCTACTAATTCTTTTAAACAACAAACATATTTTATAGGAATATTAGTTAATTCAGAAACCTCTCTAACTAATTTTTGTCCCTTCAAAACATCTTCTACAGTAGTTTGTCTTATAAAATGGGTATTATTAATCAACCCTGTTACCTTTAATTTTGAACTATCCTCCATAGATTTGATAAATCTTATCACATCTTCTGCAGTTTGAGTTTGTTCCCTATTTGCATTTACCACACAAAACATATCGTATTCACCCTCTACAAAATGCTCTGCGAATCTTCCAACAACTCTTGTACCGACATTATCTCCACCAACATCTAATACATAATTTGTATCCTTGTTATGTAAAGGTGTCATTATTTGTGCTGATACTGCTGGTAAATCCAATGTGTTTGTTTCAATGGAACTATCGATTGGATTTATGCCCATAGATCTAAGCTCATCTTTTTTTTCTCTAGTTCTAAAATATACGTTTACTATATCTAAATCTGCAAATGCTACTTCTCCATCTACTGCTTCTCTTAGCTTAGTAACGTAATTTATTGAGACCTCGCTTTTTCCACTTCCATAATGTCCAATAAATAGCCTTACCCTTTTATCATCTTTTATCATTTCTTATCACCTATCTTTTAGATACTAATAAAATTAGCTTCTTTTCTATGGTTATAAATTGTTATAAATTTAAATAAATAATTCATCTTATTTTTAAAATTAATTATATGTTATATTTTTTTATAAGCTAAATTAAAATTAAAACTTGAACAATTCTTATACTTAAATTATACATACACTCAACAGGAAAACGCTAATATGTAAAATTTATCCTTGGGTATAAATATTTTTTATTACATTTTAAATAAAAAACGTTTTCTTTAAAATACATTTTTTTATAAAGTAAATCACCTAAAAAGAACAAAAAAAATTAATAAAAATAAAGTTACACCTATCCAACGCTATATTCTAACAAATAAACGTTTTTTTATATTTTTTACCATTTTTTATTTTTTATACCCCTAGAACCCTTGAAATAACTCATTTTTTAAATTTCAACAAATTAAATTTTCTTAAATCATAAGTAATTTTTATTCCTTTCTATAAATATTACTTATTAGCGAATTCTTACTTTTTCTATGTATAATTATTGTAAACAATGTATTATTTTTCTTTTATGTTAGAAAATTATTATTTGAAGAATAAGTAAATTTATAATCTAATAATCTAATTACAAATGTTTAAAATTTATAGGGGGTGCTTTTATGGCAATAAAATTTGCAAAAAGATTAGATAATTTAGAAGGATCTGCAATACGTGAACTTTTAAAACTTACTCAAAGACCAGAAGTTATATCTTTCGCTGGAGGAATGCCTGCTCCAGAATTATTCCCAGTTGAAGAAATGAAGAAGGTTTCAGTTGCTGTATTAGAAGAACAAGGACAAGTTGCTCTTCAATATACAACTACAGAAGGATATGCTCCACTTAGAGAAAAAATCGCTGATAGAATGAATACTAAATTAAAAACTAACGTTAAAGCTGACGATATATTAATAACTAGTGGATCTCAACAAGGTTTAGATTTTGCTGGTAAAGTATTTATAGATGAAGGTGACGTTATATTATGTGAAAGTCCTTCATACATGGGTGCTTTAAATGCAATGAAAGCTTATCAACCAAACTTCATAGAAATACCTACTGATAATGACGGTATGATTATGGAAGAATTAGAAAAAGTATTAGCTACTACTGATAGAGTTAAAATGATTTACGTTATCCCTGATTTCCAAAATCCATCAGGAAGAACTTGGCCAATGGATAGAAGATTAAAATTCATGGAAATCATAAATAAATATGAAATACCTGTTATAGAAGATAATCCATATGGAGAATTAAGATTCGACGGAGAATTTTTACCATCATTAAAATCTTTAGATACTAAAGGTTTAGTTATATTCTTAGGAACATTCTCTAAAATATTCTGTCCTGGATATAGATTAGGATGGACTTGTGCAGCTCCTGAAATATTAACTAAATTCAATATTTGTAAACAAGGTGCTGACCTTCAAGCTTCTACTATATCTCAAATGGAAGTTAATAAATTTATAGAAATGTATGATTTAGATGCTCATGTTGAAAAAATAAAAGCTTGTTATGTAAAACGTAGAGATGTTATGATGAAAACTATGGAAGAAGAATTCCCTGATTGTGTAGAATTTACTCATCCTCAAGGTGGATTATTCACTTGGGTTACATTACCAGAAGGAATCAACGCTGGAGAAATGGCTAAAAAATGCTTAGCTAAAGATGTTGCTTATGTTCCAGGTGAATCTTTCTATCCAAATGGCGGAGTTTATAATACTTGTAGATTAAACTATTCTAACATGCCTGAAGATAAGATAGTTGAAGGTATTAAGAGAATGGGTCAAGTTCTTAGAGAAGAACTAGCTGAATTAGCTAAATAAATTTGCTAAATATAATTTATTTTATATTTTATATACTCACTTTTCATTTAATTTAAATAAAGAGAATTAAGTATTTTAGCTTAATTCTCTTTTTTCATTACATTAAAAATATTTTTTGATGTCTCATTTTATAATATTACAAAACTATTTTTTTGGTACTAAAGCAATGCAACGAGCTGTGCTTCCAGAACCTCCCTTTATCTTAGGGAAAGTACAGAAAATAAGAGCACCACTTTCAGGACACTTGTCCAAATTTGCCATAAGCT
>NZ_JBJDXL010000067.1:0-1668 GCF_051866655.1 Intestinibacter sp. | reverse complement strand
AAAGTTGAACTTCGAAAACCTTCTTAAATCAGACTTTTTACGAGTAAAATTCTTATTTCTAAATTTAAAAATGAAATAAAAAAAATATAAAAATCATAATAAAGATAGAAAAAATTTTTGAAATACAAAATTGCATAAATAATATCAGATTATAGGAAAATGACTGGAAAATTGCACTTTACAGATAAAAAAAAGATACTATAATAATAGGTAAGAAAGCAAAACGAAGGAATAATAGTAAAAAACGATGGATAGAAATAATTAAAAAGGAAAGGAGAATGTCAAAATAAAAAGAAGGGGTTCAATTTTGACAAGTGGATATTATGAGTAAAGCTAATAAGGTTATAGGGAAAGATATATTTTTTAGATACAGTGTGATTTTAACAGGTATGATCATATCTAGTATAGGGATTAATGGATTTATAAGACCAGCACATCTTTTAAGTGGAGGTGTTACAGGACTTGCAACTATGCTCAATTACATCACAAATATAAATGTCGGTTTACTTACATTTTTAATTAATATACCAATATTTGTGCTTGGGTTTATATATTTAGAAAAGGACTTTTGTATTACTAGTTTAATCAATATGGTATTATTCTCTTTTATATTAGGTATAACACAAGATATAGGAAATTATATAAATATAAATGATATTTTACTTCAAAGTGCATATGGAGGAATTCTATGTGGAGTAGGTGTAGGACTTACTTTTAGAGCTAAATCATCTCAAGGTGGTACTGATATTATAGGGGCAATATTAAAAATAAAGAGAAATGTTCCAGTAAAAAATACAGCTTTAGCAGCAAATGTGGCTATAGTTTTATGTGGAAGCTTCTTATTTGGAATGCATCTAGCTTTATATACACTTATATGTATGTTTTTAAATGCACAGACAATGTCAGTAGTAAAGGATGCATTCTTTGATGAAAAATCAGTAATGGTATTTACTAGAAAATCTGAAGAAATTGCAGATGATATAATGAAAAACCTAGACAGAGGTGTTACATTTTTAGATGCAGAAGGCGGATATACACATGAGAAGAAAAAAATCATATACTGTGTAGCCCTATCAAAGGAAATTCCTAAAATAAAGGAAATAGCTCTTAAATACGACAATAGAGCATTTATATCAGTAAACGATGTAAATGAAGTAAAAGGTAAAGGCTTTAAAGAAAGATATTTATAAAATTTAAATATATCAGACAGTATCAATTTTAACTTTGATACTGTCTGTTTTTTATTGTTATAAAAGTATTATGAATATATAATAATAGTATAAATTTATTATTTTAAAGAAAGGGAGCCTTTTATATGAGTGATGTAAAAAACAATATTAATATATATAACGATTATTTAAAATCTATAAATGAAGCTAAAAAAAAGGTAAGACATGCACAAAGTATAAAAAGAAGAGCGTTAAAAAAAGATATAAAAGCCACTGAAGAAGAAGTCGGATTAATTGAAAAGGGAGCTCTTACAGATGAAAAGGTAGATTTTACTTGTAATGAGGCTAAGATTTATTATTTTACAAATGGAGATAAATATATAGGAAAAATAGAAAATGGCAAGATGAACGGTTTGGGAGTTTACACATTTTTTACAGAGGATGAAAATGAATTGGAGTATATAGGCGAATTTAAAGATAATTTAAAGGAGGGATGCGG
>NZ_JBJDXL010000066.1:0-1679 GCF_051866655.1 Intestinibacter sp. | reverse complement strand
AATATCTGATTTGAATCCCATAACAAACATCCTCCCACAATTTTGTTTTTTATTTATAATTTATATTTTTATTATGTTTATATTATATATTAATAAAATTGATAAATAAGTTGTTGTGACAACGTAAAAATAAAAAAGTTAAATATTTAACTAAGTTTTTAAAATAACTTAAAAATTTATAGGTTAATAGAAATTATTTCAAATCTATTTTTATCAAATTTAATTAACCCTTCCTTCTGCATAGCACTTAATTCGTGTGATAGAGCACTTCTGTTTACACAAAGGTATTTTGAAAGCTCTTCTCGATTATAAGGAATTGTAAAAATATTGCTGTTATTTTTTTGCTTTTCAAATAGTAAATAAGCTATTATTTTTTGTCTTAATTTGTAATGAGATATTATTTTTATTTTATAATATTTTCGCATATTTTCATTTGCAATAAATTTAAGTACATCTTGTAAAATTATAGATCTGTATTCTTCTGGAATAAATCCTTTTTTAAATATTGCATCTTGGTTAAATATAAACACTTCGGAATCAGTCAAAGCATATATAGAAAATGGACTGATTTTTTCATAGGTGCAAGTTATTTCTAGTCCAAAGGAGTAAGATGGTTCTAATTTGTTTACTAGGCTTTCATCACCAGTAGAGTAAAAGTTAGATACGGCTAGTTTACCACTTAAAATTATACCAATATAATCTACGTATTCTCCTTCATCTAGTAATAGTGCGCCTTTTTCAAAAAATTTAACAGTTCCCTTTAATAAAGGCGTTATTTCCTGCAAAGCTTTTTCGCTTAAATTATGAAAAGGTCTTGATTTTGTCAGAGCTTTTATAATTTTGTCCATAGTAAATTCCCCCGTTTAAAAAGTATTTTAACGTAAAAAAGTAAATGATGTTATAAAAATAATTATATTTAAAAGTATATAAAAAATCAAATTTATAAGAAATCTTTTCTACCTTATATAAGGTTTTTATATGAGTAGAGAGCCATTGATATATGCGTATTTTAGTGTTTTTTGCTTTGGTGTATCTTGAAGATTTATTATTTTAATTTGACTCTGAGGAATATCGTTTTTAAATATAGTAAATAATGAATTCAAATTGTCGTACATTTTAAAAACATCGTCTTTAGATATTTTTGTCTTTACTGAAGATATTAAATTTTCAGTAGATATTTTACTGGACGATTCAAGCTTACTAGTTATTTTATAAATACAATCATCGCATGATATATAGTATGTATTGTCTACAAATAAATAAGGAGATATAGATCTTTCGAAGTCATCGTATTTTTTTTCTATGGTATTCGTTAATTTATATAAAATGGTAGTATCTTGAGGTTTTAAATTAAATTTTTGAATAAGTGTATTCAGTAAAGTTGGGTTTATTTCTTTGAAATTTATGTACATATAAGCCTCCGAATTAAATCAATTTTATTTATAGTATTGATAAAATTAAGGAACTTTATTCAAAAAATTTAATTATTTTACAAATTAAAAAGAGGATAATATATATTATCCTCTCTATTTTTAGGTATTTATAATTTAGGTATTATTTAGCTTCTTTAGCTGCTTTTTCTTCCCAGAAAGTAGCTCCTTTTATTCCTAAGCTAACAGGATCGAAAGTTATTTCTGTAGTAGGAACTCCAGCTTTAAGTTGACGTTCATAGTCATTGA
>NZ_JBJDXL010000065.1:0-7315 GCF_051866655.1 Intestinibacter sp. | reverse complement strand
GTAAATGAAGATACTAATGAAGAACTTTTAAATTACGAATTAGGTGAAGATTTCTCTATAGAAACAGCTGTAGTTGTTTGTGAAATATACAGACATAATGGAGAATGGAAATTCAATGCTTTGGGATCAGGGTTTGAAGGAGGGCTTGAAGCTCTTTGTAAAAACTTTGGAATAAATATATAGATATAAGTGAGGGGGAGTAGATATGGCAATCACATTAAAAAAAGGTCAAAAAATCGATTTAACTAAAGGAAATCCAGGACTTAAACATATTAAGTTAGGATTAGGATGGGATACTAATGTATTTGATGGAGGAGATGATTTCGACTTAGACGTAAGTTTATTTATGGTTTCTAAAAGTGGAAAAGTAGAACATGACGAAGATTTTATTTTCTACAATAACCTAAAACATCCATCTGAAGCTGTTGAACATCTAGGCGATAATAGAACTGGTGATGGTGAAGGCGACGATGAAGAAATACTAGTAGATTTTTCTAAAATGCCAGACTATGTGGATAGAATAGCTGTAACAGTTACTATATACGAAGCTAAAGAAAGAAGACAAAATTTTGGACAAGTAAATAATTCTTATGTAAGACTTTTAAATTCAGACAATGATGAAGAATTACTTAGATATGATTTAGGAGAAGAATTCTCTATAGAAACTGCAATAGTTGTATGTGAAATATATAAACATAACGGCGAATGGAAATTTAATGCAGTAGGTTCAGGATTTGAAGGAGGACTTGAAGCTCTTTGTAGAAATTACGGTTTAAACGTATAATACGAACTAGTATGGAGGAATAGATATGTCAATAAATCTTAAAAAAGGACAAAAAATCGATTTAAAAAAATCTAATCCAGGACTTAGTACAGTTAGAGTAGGATTAGGCTGGGATCCTGTAAACAAAGGTGGAGGAGGATTCTTAAAATCTCTATTTGGATCAGGAAAGGCTGATATAGACTGTGATGCATCTGTATTTTTATTAAATGGAGATAGCAAGCCAATTGATTTAGTTTATTTTGGAAATTTAAGAACTAGAAATGATTCTATAATACATACAGGTGATAATTTAACAGGAGAAGGAGAAGGCGATGATGAAGTTATTTTAGTAGACCTAGATAGAATAGATCCTAATGTAGATAAATTATTATTTGTTGTAAATATTTACGACTGTGTCAGAAGGGGTCAAGATTTTGGTATGATCCAAAATGCATATATAAGAATGACTGATGCCAAAAATAATTCTGAAATAGCTAGATACAATTTATCTGATGATTATAGAGGAAAAACAGGTCTATTAGTTGGCCTTATATACAGATATAATGGAACTTGGAAATTCAATGCAATAGGAGAAGGAACAAGAGACACAGGTTTAAATGACATGAAGAAAAATCTTGAAAGAAAAGCATATGGAGTGTAAAAAATGAAATTTTATGGTGAGACGAAAGAGAGCGTACTAAAGGAGCTCGATGTAGATAAAAATAAAGGTCTTTCTAATGATCAGGTAAAAGAAAGAAGAGAAAAATACGGTTTAAATGAATTTACGCCGAGAGAAGAAGGTAGTTTTTGGGATGATTTAAAAGATGCCCTATCAGAGCCTATGATAGTGATATTAATCGTAGCAGCTATAATAAGTGCTGTTATAGGAGAATTCCACGATGCAATAGGTATAGTATGTGCCATAGCAATAGGTATAGCTATAGGAATGATTACAGAAGGTCGTTCTAAAAAGGCCGCAGAAGCTCTATCAAAATTGACAGAAAATATAGAAGTAAAGGTACTTAGAAACTCACAAGTAGAACAAGTATCAAAATCAGAATTAGTTCCTGGGGATATAGTTTTTATAGAAACAGGAGATATGATTCCAGCAGATGGTAGACTTATAAAGAGCATAAACCTAAAGGTCAGAGAAGATATGCTTACAGGTGAATCTGATGACGTATCTAAAAAATGTGACGTAACTATCGGCATGGAAAAGGTTGAAACTAAAGACGGAATAAAAGAGCTTGAACCAATACCAGCAAAACAAATAAACATGGTATTTGGAGGAACTCTAGTTGCATATGGTACAGGTATGATGGTTGTAACTTCTATAGGAGACGACACTCAAATGGGAGATATAGCTAAAAACCTATCAGAAGAAGACGAGGAAACTCCACTTCAAATAAAGCTTGGACATTTAGGTGGATTAATAGCTAAGGTTTCAAGTGCTATAGCAGGATTACTATTTATATTTATGGTAGTAAGAATGGTCATGAATGGATTAAAAATAGATACTTCAGGAGTATTTGCATTTTTAGATTCTATAGACGAAGTAAAAACTGCGTTTACTGTTTGTGTAGCTTTAATAGTTGCAGCAGTTCCAGAAGGTCTTCCAACTATGATAAATATGACTCTTGCTATAACTATGCAAAAGATGGCTAAGATAAATGCATTAGTTACTAAGAAAGAAGCTTGTGAAACTATAGGTTCTGTTTCAGTTATATGTTCAGACAAAACTGGTACATTAACTCAAAATAGAATGACTGTAGAAGTAGCTTATATAGACGGTAGATATGTAGAGGACGATAATATTAATTCAAATAGTTATTTCTTAGAAAACTGTACAGTAAACTCTACAGCAGATATAGAAGTTCACGATGACGAAACTAAGTATCTAGGTAGTGCTACAGAATGTGCTCTACTTCTTAGAAATAAGGACACTGATTATAGAAAAATGAGAAACGATGCAATTATAATTGCACAAAATCAATTCTCTTCTAACTTAAAGAGAATGTCTACTATAATTGCACAAAATCACAAATACGTATTACTTACAAAAGGTGCTCCAGAGGTAATTCTTGAGCTTTGCAAGTTTGTCGAAGAGCCAGACGGAGTAAAAGAGCTTACACAAGATAGAAAAGAAAAAATATTATCTGAAATAGCTAAATTACAAGAAAAATCTATGAGAGCGTTGGGATTTGCATATAAGGAAATGCCTATTTACGATGAATCAAGTGAAGCTGCAATAGCGCTTGAGGATGAAGAAATAAGTATAGAAAAATGCGAAGAAAGCTTAGTATTTGGTGGATTTGTAGGTATTAGAGATCCACTTAGACCAGATGTAGCTGAATCAGTAAAAACTGCAAATCACGCAGGTGTAGCTGTAAAAATGCTTACAGGAGATAATATAAATACAGCTAGAGCAATAGGAGAAGATTTAGGACTTCTTAAAAATAATATGAGAGCTGTAGAAGCTTCATATATAGATACTTTAACTGATGAAGAATTAAAAGAAGAAATCAAGACTATTTCAATAGTTGCTAGAAGTAAGCCAGACAGTAAGATGAGAATAGTTCAAGCTCTACAAGCAAATGGAGAAGTAGTAGCAGTAACAGGAGATGGTATAAACGATGCACCAGCTCTAGCTAAGGCAGATGTAGGTATAGCAATGGGTATATCTGGAACAGAGGTATCTAAAAATGCTGCTGACATCATACTTACTGACGACTCATTCTCAACTATAGTAAGTGGTATCAAATGGGGTAGAGGAATCTACGACAACTTCCAAAGATTTGTCCAATTCCAGTTGACAGTTAATATAATCGCGTTCTTAGTTGCGATTATTTCACAAGTATTAGGTCAAGAAATGCCATTTACAACTATACAATTACTATGGGTTAATATAATAATGGATGGACCACCAGCACTTGCTCTAGGTCTTGAACCAGTTAGAAACCATGTACTAGACAGAAAGCCTGTCAATAGAAATGCAAGTATAATCACAAAATCTATGATTTTCACAATTATAGGTAATGCTTTTTATATAACATTGATACTTATGTTACAATCTTCATTTAACATATTAAATGTTACACCGGAGCAAAATGAAACAGTAATGTTCTGTATATTTGCATTTAGTGCATTATTTAATGCATTTAACTGTAGAGAGTTTAACTTCGACAGCATAATACCAAATTTAACTAAAAATAAACTTGCTATAGAAATTATACTAGTTACAGGAATAGCACAAGTTATATTTACACAAGTATTTAAAGACTTCTTTAATGCAGTTCCTCTTAGTATAACAGTATGGCTAAAGGTATTAGCTCTAGCATTTACTGTTATAGTAGTAGATGAAGTAGTTAAATTTATAGGCAGATTATTTAAAAAGGAAGACAAAAAAGATAGCAATATGCCAAAAGTAGAGGCATAATAATGTTTTAGCTGCTTTACTTTTATTTAAAAATAAAGCAGCTAAAATAATAAATGGCAGATTATAAGGAGGATAACATGGAGTTAGGTAGCAAATCAAATATATTTAGTAAAATATTCTCCAGCCAATCAGATAGAGGCAACTACACCTCATCTAAAGGATATGAAAATTATTTTTTAGCATATATAGGTGTTGGTGATGCAGAGGTTTACGATTTAGAAATTTACGAATTAAATAGAGAAATAAAAAAAAGAAAAAATATCGCTCTATTTACTAACAGTATATTAAATCCAGATGATTTTGATATAATATCTTATCTTAAAGCTAAAGCTTCTAAATACAATGGAAGTGTTTTTGATTTAGATATAGATTTAGTAGGATATGAAGAGATAAACAACAGGATAAAAAGAGCTTTTGATATTTTCTTAAAAGAAGAAGGCGGTAAATTCAACAACGACAGAGTAAAGTTTAATTTTATAATAAAGGTCATGAGTTGGATAAGAATCTATATAAATCCTTTAGTTATAGATTACAATGATGCTCCAAAGGTTGTAGTTTATGGAAATATTAAAAAACACGAGCTATACTTTTTATTAATTCTCTATATCGCTGGATTTGATATTTTATATATAAATCCAAATGGATTAGGTGAGCTTCAAAATATAGATACAAATAAATACAATATAGAAATTGAAAATAATCCAATTCAAAACGATGTAATTTCATTTGAAGAAAGAGTAAAAAAAGGAGAAATATTAGATAAATCTTCTATAAAAAAAGCATATACTGTAGGAGCACAGGCGTCAAAGCAAATAAGCGATGAACTTTTAAATGACGCTGGATTTATAAAACCGTGGCAGCTTCAAAATAGAAATATAAAGACGTTGCTTTTAAGCTCTACAGTAGATGAAGTCGATATATATTGGAAAGAGCCGATGAAATTGAGACCTGGATTTAAGTTCGATCAAGAAATTGTAAATTTACCAGTATTTTTCACAAAAATAGATGGCGTATATAGAGATTTAGATGAATATTATTCATTAGTGGATAAGTTGCAAATAAATGATTTTTCTTATTTTGTACAGTTTGACAACAACATAAGACCTCTGGCTAAGCCGTTTACTAGAGAGGGATACAACTTATCTTTCTTTATCGAAAATAATGGAAGGCTCAATAAAAAAGCAATTATAAAAGAAGGAAATTTTTCTATTTCAAATTTAAGCTTGAGATGGCAGGAAAATATATTAAATAAAATAGAAGAGACTATTTTAAGCGATATGTTTATAGAAGGACTTAACAAGGATGATATAGTGAAAGGCCTTTACACTGTTTTAAATATGAATGAAAAATTTGTGTATTTAATAAACAGCTTTGATTATGCAAATATAAATCCTAAGCTCATAATATATATTGAACAGATGAGGATGTTTACTAAAGAAATAGTATTTTTACTATTGACTCTAAGTAAAATAGGATTTGATATAGTAATTTTTACTCCAGGAGGAGTAAATTGCATTGAAAATATTATAAATAGTCAAATAGTGGATATTCATAGACTAGATGTAATAAATTATGATTTAAAATACAAATCATCAAGACAAACTAGCTATAATAATAGTAGTAGAAATTCGAGTTCATGGATTGAAAAATTATTCGGGAAATGGAGTGATTAGTAATGGGTATAGATATCAGTAAATTTTCAAATAACAACGATGAGGTTGTAGAAGTAGTAGAGAATCAACAACCAGCTGTACCAGAGGTAGCTCAAGATAACTTTGATATAGTTGAATATACAAATAACAAGAAGATGGAGCTTAGAAAATCTAAAGAAGTAGAAAACTTGACATCTTTAATAGAAGTAGACAATCCAAATACAATTCTTCAATTTGGTAAGGAAGCTTCTGAGGGGATAGCTAGAGTTTCAGATAGCTTGCTTTCAACTATAAAAATGAACCAAAATGAAAAAAATTCAGAAATGCTAGTTAGATTGACTAAAATAATGGATAAGTTCGATTTAGATGATTTTGCAAAAACTAAAGAGCCTAATTTCTTACAAAAAATGTTTAAAAAGGCAAACAGCGCTATAGAAGTTATGTTCCAAAAGTACGAAACTCTAGGTGGAGAAGTTGAAAAAATTCAAATCGAGCTTCAAAATTACGAAAGAGAAATAGGTGATTCAAATAAACAATTGGGAGCTATGTTAAATGAAAACTTCAACTACTACAATGAGCTTCAAAAATACATTGTAGCAGGTGAAATGGGAGTAGAAGAGCTAGAAAACGACTTGCTTCCACAATTTAAAGCTAAGGCAGACATGGGAGATCAAATGGATATAGCTAATTATCAAGAGCTGTTAAACATAAAGGATATGCTAGTTCAAAGAGTTTACGACTTGAGAATAGCTGAAAATATTTCTCTTCAAACAATACCTATGCTTAGAACTATGCAACACAACAACTACGGATTAATAAGAAAAATAAACAGCGCATTTGTAGTAACTCTACCAGTATTTAAACAATGCTTATCTCAAGCAATACTTATCAAAAAACAAGAGCTTCAAACTAAGTCTCTAAAAGCGCTTGACGATAAGACTAATGAATTACTACTTAAGAACGCACAAAATGTATCTAATGCAAGTACTCAAATTGCGAAGATGGCGACTTCAAGCTCTGTTCAAATAGAAACTCTAGAAAAAATGCACAACACTATTAAAAATGGTATAGAAGAAACTATGAGAATAGAACAAGCTAATAGAGATGCCATAGCTCAAAATACAAGACGACTAGAAGAATTGAATACTAATATAATAACTAACAGAAGATAATTTGTATTAAAGCTACGATTTAAATAATGAAATAAACTATTAAAAAGCAATTAAGCCGCAAAATAATACGTTTTGCGGCTTTTGCTTTAAGATGTATTTAAAACTAATTATAGGAGGACGAAGTGAAGTATTTTAATTATATAGACGATGAAAAATTAGACCAAATTTTTTATAAAAAGCCACAGGCATTCGATAAAAATACTGAAAAAGATATTTTAAAGTATTCTCTAGGTGCTTTTTTATATGTTCCAGCCAACAAATACAGCCAGATATATAAAAGCGTTGTAAATCA
>NZ_JBJDXL010000064.1:0-7319 GCF_051866655.1 Intestinibacter sp. | reverse complement strand
TTTTTAAGTCTAAAAATTATCTTTTTTTCCAATCTAGAAATATAAGATTGAGATATTCCAAGGATATTAGCGACTTCTTTTTTATTTTTTTCTTTTCCCTTTGTACTGAGACCAAATCTTAATTCCATAATTTGCTTTTCTCTATCCGATAATTTATCCAATGCCATAAACAATAAATTTCTATCTATTTCCTCCTCAATTATCTTGTAAATTTCATCATTATCTGTTCCTAAAACATCAGATAATAGGAGTTCATTTCCGTCTAAATCTACATTTAGCGGTTCGTCAAAGGATACCTCTGATTTTTTCTTGTTATTTTTTCTAAGGCACATGAGTATTTCGTTTTCTATGCATCTAGATGCATATGTAGCCAGCTTTATATTTTTTTCTAGATTAAATGTATTTACTGCTTTTATAAGTCCAATCGTACCTATCGAGATTAGATCCTCCATATCTATTCCTGTATTTTCAAATTTTCTAGATATATAGACTACTAATCTAAGGTTTCTCTCTATTAAAATAGTTTTTATATTTTCATCGTATTCTAGTTTTTGTAGCAATTCCTTTTCTTCCTGTAGTGTAAGTGGTGGAGGCAATACGTTTACTCCTCCCATGTAGTAAATACTATCTGGGTTTATTAGCTTTAATTTACTTCCTATTTTAATAAACCTCATAAGTATTTTTCTTTTAAAATCCTCTAATAGTAATATCAACGACAAGTCCTCCTTTTTAACATAATATCCTTGGATTTAAAATTGCACTGTATTCTTTATCCTTAAAATCTGATATTCCAAGAATAATATTACCTATTTTTTTATCATCTACATTTAAATAATCTGCCTTTATCCCTAACAGCATTCCTGCATTGTTATCTCCAACGTGTTTATACGGAATTAATCTTACTCTGCACGAAATCTTTGGGCTCAGATTATCGGTTATGCTTTGGATATCTGAAATATCCATTTTTTCAAAATTACAATCTTTGGGTAAAAAATTTTCTAAAAGACTTGCCTTGATTATTACAACATCGCTTTTACTGACGGGATCCTGGAGTAAATTTCCACTATCTAACAACGCAATACATTTTATATTTTGATCTAGTATAGAAATACTTATCTCCTTTGTGAGGCTCTCAATCTGCTTTAATATCCTAAAATCATTGATTATCTTTTTCAATAATTTACAGCTTATATAAGCACAAATTATGATAAGAGATATTGTTATATGATCGATTCCTGTGAAGTAGATTACAAAATAAGCACTTCCAGATATAAATATATTTACTAGATAGAAGCTAAAAAGTATTTTAAAAAAATCTCTTTTATTAGTTATATCAAAGGAAATTAAAACTATTATTACGATAAATATAAATTTAGAAGGTATGGTAAAAAAAATTGCTAATTCCTTATAAATATACATAACACTGTAGATAGTTCCTATTACTGCACCTAATACTTGCCTGTATTTTTTACTGTATATCTTAGTAATAGAAGTCGTACAACTTATAATAATATAGTTAATCAGTAAGTTTTCAAAAATATAACAATCTAAATACATTAGATTTTCTCCTTTTCCTTACTTAATCATATTATGGTTAAATTTATATATTGAAAAACTTTATTAAATATATTATAGAATATACGATTTAAATATTTTGTCATTTTCAACAGTCGAATATAAAATAATTTTTCTAAAAAATTACAATTATTTTTTGAGCCATATCTTCTAAATAATTTTTCTAATATTTATGGTCTTATAATCTTATCAGCTTGTGCCATTTTTTCAACTATAAAATACATGTTTGTAACTTCTCCAACTTCTAGCTTATCCGCTAAATCATAATAGTTTAAGCATGTACCACAGCTTAAAATTTCTACTCCTTGTGCTTGTAGTGTTTTTAAAGCATCAATAGATTTAGAGCCTTGAGTAGATAATTTTACTCCTGAGTTGTAAAGCAATACAGTACTTGGAAGTTCATCTAATTCAGTTAACGCAAATATAAATCCCTTCATAAGTATTTCGCCTAGTTCTTCACTTCCTTGTCCCATTTGGTTACTGCTAAGTACTATTACTGTATTAGTTTTTCTATCTGGGTAGCAAACTTCACCTTGTTCTTCTCGGATTTCTTTTATATTATCTTCTTTAGCTTCTGATAAATCACCAGTTTTTATTTTTATAATATAATGTTGTTCATTTATTTTTTCACATGAATACTCTAACTTTTTTTGTTTAGCCATTTTGCTCAAATTTTGTACTGCGATTTCATTATCTACACTGACTTCTACTACACTTGGTTCTTTGACTTCACCTAAAGCCTTTTTCGTCTTTATTACTGGAATTGGGCATTGATCCCCTCTAGCATCTATTTTTATTTCTTTCATTTTTTATATTTCCTTTCTATTTATATTTAAAATTGTTAATTTACAATTATTTTATGTTCTTGTTCTTTTACAACTTCACCTATTATACCACATGGCAATTCTAAGTTTTTTAGATCTTCTATAAGCTTATCTGCATCCTCAGGATTTACTGCTATCAAAAGTCCTCCTGATGTCTGTGGATCAAATAATATTTCCTCCATAGCAAAATCATCTATATTAAATAATACTTTGCTTTCAAGGAAATTTCTATTTCTCTGTGCAGCAGCTGTAAGTAAAAATTCAGAAGCGTATTCTCTAGCTTCTTCTATATAAGGTATTTTATCGCTATTTAACACGGCAGAACATTCTCCCGATACCATTTCATTTAAATGTCCAAGCAAACTAAATCCTGTTACATCCGTGCACGCATGCACATCATATTTTCTAGAAATTTCTGCTGCATATTTATTCAATGTGCACATAGAATTAATCGCCTTTTGCATAGCATCCTCGCTCGCTTCCCCAACCCTATTTGCTGTAGAAATTATTCCGACTCCTAGTGGCTTAGTAAGTATCAATTTATCTCCTATTTTACAGCCGTTATTTGAATATATTTTATTCGGATTTATAACTCCTGTAACAGATAATCCGTATTTTACATCTTGATCCATTATAGAATGTCCACCTGATAAAACGCCTCCTGCTTCTTCAACCTTTTCAGTTCCTCCAAGTATTATATCACCTAAAATATTTAAATCCATTTGCTCTGGAAAGCAAACTATATTTAAGGCAGTTTTAACCTCACCTCCCATAGCGTATATATCGCTTAAAGCATTTGCTGCAGCTATTTTTCCAAAGGTATATGGGTCATCTACCATAGGTGGAAAAAAATCTAAAGTTTGTACTATAGCTATATCGTCAGTTAGCTTGTACACTGATGCATCGTCATTACTTTCAAATCCTATAAGTAGATTCTCGTCGTGTTTTCTAGGAATTCTATCTAAAACACGACTTAAAACACCTGGTCCTAGTTTTGCAGTGCACCCTCCGCCTTTACAAAATACTATATCTTTTTTACTCATAATTAAAACCTCTTTTCTTCTATATCTCTAAATTATAATACTTAATTTAATAATTTCTACTATAAATTTTTTAATTTAAAAATTAAATTGCTAATATATTTAGTAATTATTTGTTTTTATAACAACAGAAATTTTTTCTATAGAATTATATTATATAGTTAGCAAAAGTTTATCCTCAAAATGCTATTAGTATAGTAAATAACGCTATAGTTGTAGATGAAAAGAAATATAATTTCTAGCATGTTTAAAATAAGCTATCAAGATTTTTAAATAAATATTTAAAACCCACAATGAGAAGGGAGACACAAATAGATTAAAATCTATCTTGGGTCTCCCTTTGACTTTCTAGAAATCTTTTATAAAAAGTCAAATAAAAAAACTTCCAAATTAATATCGGAAGTTTTTTTTATTTATTTGAATTATCTTCTTTTATTTCTCAAAAAAGTTGGTATTTCCATTTCATCATCCCAGTCAGTTGACTTTTTAACAGGCTCTGGTTGTGGTTCAACCACAGGTTCTGGTTCTCTAACTGGTTGAGGTTGTGGTTCTGTCTTTTGTACAGGCTTAGCTACTGGTGGTATTTCAGTTTTTTTAATTGGAGTAGGTTCTACATATCCACCTTGTGGAGCATTATCAAATCCTGTAGCTATAACAGTTATCATTATTTCATCTTCTAAATCCTCTCTAATAGATGCACCGAATATAATATTTGCATCTGGGTCACATGATTCAGTTATTAAATTAGAAGCTGCATTTGCTTCAAATAATGATAAGCTAGGTCCTCCTGTTACATTAAGTAAAACGCCTTTTGCACCTCTTATAGATGTTTCAAGAAGTGGTGATTGTATTGCCTCTTTAGCTGCCTCTATAGCTCTATTTTCTCCACTTGCACTACCTATACCCATATGAGCTAGTCCTTTTTCCTTCATTATAGATGTAACATCTGCGAAGTCTAAGTTTATAAGACCTGGAACCTTTATTAAATCAGATATAGATTGTATACCTTGTTTTAATACATTATCAGCTATAGAAAACGCATCTAGTATAGATGTATTTTTTTGAACTACTTCTAGTAATCTGTCATTTGGTATAGTGATTAATGTATCTACATTTGCTTTTAATTCTTCAATACCAGCTTCTGCATTTTTCATTCTTACTTTACCTTCAAATCCAAAAGGCTTAGTAACAACACCTACTGTTAAAATACCCTTTTGCTTTGCTAATTGAGCTACTACTGGAGCTGCTCCTGTACCTGTTCCACCACCCATTCCGGCAGTTACAAATACCATATCTGTATCTTGTAGTAATTGTTCTATTTGTTCTTTACTTTCTTCTGCTGCTTTTCTCCCTATTTCAGGGTCTGCACCTGCTCCTAGTCCTCTTGTAAGCTTTTCTCCTATTTGAACTTGGTTTTCTGCTTTTGAAGTCACTAATGCTTGTCTGTCAGTATTAATTGCTATAAAATCAATTCCTTTTATTTGCTCATCGATCATTCTATTAACAGCGTTGTTTCCACCGCCACCAACGCCAAATACCTTTATTTTAGCATTATTGTCAGTTTCTAAATCAAAACTTAACATATCGAAACCTCCCTCTCTCATGATTTATTTCTATATATAGTTTTATTATATCATTTAATATTTAAATGTTTAACGTATATTTCCTAAATAAATAACTATTTTATTATTTTTCTTTCAAATATTCGTTAAATTAAACTTAAAATCTATTTTTTAAAAAAAAAAGCCATTTTAAATTGTAACATAATATATTATATCATTTATTTGATTTAATTTGTTAAGTTTTTTATAATAATATACAACTTATATATTATATTTTTAAATTTTTATATTTTTATAAAATTCAAGCTACTCTATTTCGAAATATATACCGATTATTTAGCCAATTTAGACATTTATCACTGATATGTATATAGAGAATATTTTGAAAAAGTCATATCTATTTTTCCATAATGAATATTCTGTTTTTCTAAATCCAATAAAATTTTCGTCAGCTTAGCTATATTGTAATCTATGTTTTTATCCTTTAAAACTACTACTTCTATACTTTTATCTACACTAATATCAATTTGTTTTTCGTCAAAACAGTCAATTTCTCGAATTTTTTTATTTAAGCCCTGTTTTTTTATATTTTCCATTAACGCCTTTAAATATTTTTTATCATTTTTATTTTTATAATTTATCTGCTTTTCCTCAATATAAAAATCCACACCTACAATTGGATAGTTATCCTTTATATCAGATTCATTTATTTTATCTACATATTCCATATTTTTATCAATATAATAATAGTTTTCTTTTTTATCCTTTAACACGCATATTATATCTTTTTCTTTGATATCTATTACCAATGAGTTGGGAAGCTTTCTTTTTACAGATATGCTTTCAATATATGGGTTCTCTTCAATATTTGATTTTATTTTTTTTAAATCGTATGTAAATATGTTTTTTCCTATTGCAACTTTAGATAAGCTATTTATATCTGATTTTGTAAGCATATTATTATTTATTATCTTTACATATTTTAGAGAAAAAAAGTCGCTTTTTATGAATGCAATGGATCCAAAGCAAATCATAAAAACAAATAGCAATAATGTAATCAATCTATTTATTCTTATTTTTCTTTTTTTGTTTTTTTTACTTTTCATCGAAATCACTCCAATATTAAGTTATTAATCTTAAATACTACATAGCTCCTTTTATCTCCTACATATAAATTTATTTTTTAAAAACAAATTTATATTAAAATCGGCTATTTTTCATATGATTTCGATATATAAACTTATTTATCTCGCTATATATACTATAAACTTTTATTTTTGCAAACAAAAAGATATAGAGTAGCTTTTAACTAATCTATATCCTTTATCTTGTAATTTTAATTTATTTCTTTTTTATTCCTATAACCTTTGAATCATCAGCAGATTTTTCAGCTGAAGTGTCTTCTTCTTTTGACACTGCTTCTTTTTTCTTTTTCGCATTTGGAGATTCATTGTAAGCCTTCATTATTTCATCGTATATTAAGTCGATAGCTTCTGGCTTACCGATTTTCTTAGCTGCATCTGACATATCTATTAATAACTCTTTATTTCCAAGTAATTTAAATACAGCTTCATTTAAAGACTCTGGTGTTAAGTCCTTTTCTAATATAGCTATTCCAGCGCCTTGAGCTTCTATACTTTTAGCGTTGTATTCTTGGTGGTTTTCTGCTGTGTATGCTTTAGGAATTATTATTGAAGGCTTACCAAGGGCAGTTATTTCTGCTAGAGATATCGCTCCTGCACTTCCTATTACTATGTCGCTCGCTGCAAGCCCGTCTGCCATGTTATCTAAGTAAGGCATTACTCTTTGGTAAGGCTTAAGCTCGATATCCTTTATACTTTCTATAAATTCATCATAGTAAACCTTCCCTGTTGCAAATATAAACGCTACATCCTCTTTTACCATATTTTTGATAACTAGTCTCATAGCGTCGTTTATTTCTTCTGAGCCACCGCTACCTCCGTAGCATAAAACCATTTTTTTATCTTCAGCTATACCTAGATTTTTTCTAGATATATATTTTCTTGCTTGTAGGATTTCCTTTCTGACAGGATTTCCTGTAAGTACTAGTTTTCCTTGACTCTTTTCTGGAAATCTCTTGTGAGAATCCTCAAAGCTTGTAAGGACCTTTGTAGCAACTTTAGAAAGTATTTTATTTGTAACGCCTGGGAAAGAGTTTTGTTCGTGAACTATAGTTACTTTTTTGCTCATAGCCGCATTAAATAAAACCGGTCCACTCACATATCCTCCAGTACCTATAACTATATCTGGTTTATATTTTTTTACTATTTTTCTAGATTGTTCTAGACCTTTGCATA
>NZ_JBJDXL010000063.1:0-1683 GCF_051866655.1 Intestinibacter sp. | reverse complement strand
ATATAAGTAATGTTACTTATAATAAATCTATGGAGGCGATAAGAAATTTAAAAAGGAATGAAGCTTCTGTAGATGTAGAATACAGTAAGGATTTATTTTTTAAAGTCATAAATTAATCTAAATTTGTAAAATATAATATTAATATATCGAGCATATTATAGTAAAATATAGGTAAGAATTGTACTATATACTATATATCGAGGAGAAAAATCATGAAAAATAAATATTCAATCCCCAAAAAGATGCAGGAAAAAACTGAGCCTATAATAAAAGAGATAGAGAAATTTTGTGATGAAAATTTAAATGATAATTTTAAAGACAAGGCAATCGAGCTTACATGTAAGCTTTCGAGAAAAAGACCGTCACCACTTCAAGGTGGAAGAACAAAGACCTGGGTGGCAGCTATATTAAATACAATAATGGAAATTAATTTTGTATACGATAGCGATAATCCACTTTATATGATGAAAAAGGATTTTTGCAAAAAGATAGGTGTCAGTCAAAATACTGTAAATAAAAGAACAAATGAAATAATGGATATGTTAAATATAGATATATTTTCTAGAGAATGGTTTGTCGAGGGAAATGAATTTACAATGGAGTCGGTTTTAGATCATATTGAAATGCTAAATGATATGCTTGAGTATGAAGAAGATGATGAGTCTGATAAAATGAAAGTTTTAGAAATTATTTATTCTGAGGATTTAAATTTGTTGGATGAAGACGAGCTAGAAACTTTTGCTAGAGGATGTATTAGTATAATTATTTTAATATTAGATGAAGTAAAAGAAGAATTTAAAGAAGATGATTATTACTATAGAAGATTTAAACAGATGGAAATGGTTATAAATAAAGCATATGATGCGGCAGTTAAAGTATGTGAAATAGAGGATAAAAAAGTAAAGTTGTATTATGATGTTTTATACATGACAGGTCAAATATGTATGGAAGCACATGATTTTGATGGGGCTTTACAAGTATATGAAGAAATAGATAGAGATTTTGAGAATTATGATGAATCTATAAAGCTAAATATATTTAATATAAAATACTATACACAAAATTCAGCAAAGGCGTATTTAGATTTACAAAAAAATGAAAAAGGAGCTGCTTGGGACTATAATAGAGCACTTTATCATTATTCTATACATAATGAGGCTTTAGCGTTAAAGCATTTAAAAAAAGCGGTTAGAAAAAATAAATATATAAAAGGTCTATTATTAAATGATTATGAATTAGATTTAGATAAAAATCTATCTCCAATAGAACAAGAAGCAGTACAATATTGGGTAACTTGTGAATGGATATGGCAAATTACAGATGAAGCACTGGAGTGGATGTTTTATAATGCTTAGTAGATAAATGCATTTTAGAGATTTTTGTAATACTTAGGAGAGGAAATGAAGGATATAAAAAAATTAAAGCAAAATAAAGTTTCATTAAAAGAAATTGAGAGCTATTTTGATGTAAAAAATTATATTGATTTATATAGTCTAGTAAACGAACTTATAGACAAAGAAGATATAAAACCCATCAAGGCTAGCAAAATGAACGGAAAGAGTCCAGCACTTTACAATAGATATACTATAATAAGAAAAAATGATGTAAAAGACTATACAGACGAGATTTTATACACTGTAAATCACAATCTAGACATATCTAAATATTTAAAAAATCAAGCTC
>NZ_JBJDXL010000062.1:0-1686 GCF_051866655.1 Intestinibacter sp. | reverse complement strand
GCTTTAGAACAAAATGAGCAAGAAAAAAATGATTATTACAGCGACAAGGGATATGTTGAAGAGAAAAACTACAACGTGGAGAATTTAACATTTGAACAGACAAATACAGAAGAAAAACCTCCTGCGCCTGTAGAAGACGATACTCTAGAAAAAATACTAGATAACTCACAAAGCACTAGCTTTAGAGCTAGCGATTACAAGGTAATAGGTACAGTTTTAAATACCTACATAGTTCTAGAAAAAGGGACTTCTATGTACCTACTAGACCAACACGCTGCCCACGAAAAAATACTATACGAGCAGTATATGAATAAATTCAAAAATCAAAATATAGATATGCAGATGCTACTAGATCCAATAGTGCTAGAGCTATCGAGTGTAGACATGTTAGATGTCGAAAAAAACTTAAATTTATTTATGAAATTTGGTTTTGAAATCGAGATATTTGGAAATAATCATATTATGGTCAGAGGTGTGCCTAATATTTTTGGAGCAGCTCAGTCAGAGAAGTTCGTATTTCAGATAATCGACAATATAGGAGACCTAGAGAGCAGCTACGATTTGAAGCTAGACAAGATAGCATCTATGGCATGTAGAGCAGCCATAAAGGCTAACGACAAAATTCACTTTGAAGAAATAGACTCCCTACTTTCAAAGATGGAAAAATGTGAAAATCCATTTACATGCCCACACGGTAGACCATCTATAGTAGAGATATCTAAAAAAGAAATAGAAAAGATGTTCAAGAGAATTATGTAATATACAAAGTAATACGAGAATTGAGGAAGGAATATATGAAGAAAATACCACTTATAATACTTACGGGGCCAACTGCAGTCGGTAAGACAGATTTATCAATTAAATTGGCAAAATCACTAGACGCTGAAATAATATCAGCAGATTCTATGCAGATATATAAATACATGGATATAGGTAGCGCAAAGGTTACAGAGGAAGAAATGGATGGAGTAGTTCACTATATGATAGATGAAGTTACTCCAGATGTTCCTTTTTCAGTATCAGAATTTCAATCTAGAAGCGAAAAGTATATAGATGAAATACACGCAAAAGGCAAAAATATAATCGTCACAGGTGGAACAGGCTTATACCTAAATTCACTTATATACGATATGGACTTTGCAAAATCAAATGCAAACAGCGAGATAAGAGAAAAGCTAGAGGCAGAATTAAAAGAAAACGGCATAGACTACATGCACGAAAAATTAAAATCTCTAGACGAAGAAGCAGCGAGCAGAATTCACAAAAACAACACTAAAAGAGTAATAAGAGCGATAGAAGTATGTCTAAGTGGACAAAAGATGAGTGATTTTTCTAAAGACTTAAAGTACAATGAAAAATACAAGCCTATAATAATAATTTTAAATAGAGATAGAGAGGTCCTATACGACAGAATAAACAGAAGAGTCGATATAATGCTAGAAAATGGACTTTTAGACGAAATAAAAAGCTTACTAAAAATGGGCTACAAAAAAGACATGATCTCTATGCAGGGAATAGGCTACAAAGAAATGATAAAATATTTAGACGGCGAGTATACTTACGAAGAAGCTGTAGAAATAATCAAAAGGGATTCTAGAAGATATGCAAAGCGTCAAATAACTTGGTTTAAGAGATATCAAGATGCTAAATGGTTTAATTTAGATGAATACCAAAATGTGGAAAAAT
>NZ_JBJDXL010000061.1:0-1688 GCF_051866655.1 Intestinibacter sp. | reverse complement strand
GACGACTACCACATTTGTAGTCCATTGATTTACATTCATTTACTGAGGTAAGAATTTTACACATTTGTTCGTTTGATGAGTGTTTTAGATATAAGCAATTATCTGACTTAATGGTAAAATCAAGCTCAAACTTACTATATAATAATAGTACAAATTCTTCAAGGTTTTCTCTAGAAAAACATTGTGTATTAATTATATAGCTATTACTACTAATATCGTAGCTCCCATCATCCATAAATAAACAATATAGACTTAATTCTGAAAAGACATTTTTAATATATTCTATAGGAATAATTTTATTTCCTTCCTCTGTATAAAAAACATCCCGGAGTTCTTTTAGGCAAGCCATATTACTTCCAGTATATACTAACCTTTCAGCAACCTCTCCGTTCGTTCTTACATACTTAGAATCATATCTCCCAGTAGAGGATTTTAGATTGGAAAGTTTGTTAGCAAGCCAGTTAAAATATTCCTCTTGATTAAGTCCATGTGTGAAAGTTAGATTTGGATATTTACATTGATTATGTACATATCTAATAGTAGAATCTCCTAGTATAGTTCCTACTAAGATTTCTAACTCTTCTTTTGTTAACTTATGGGTATCTCTCTTACTTTTATTTGGAGCAAGTCCTAATTTTCTCCTTTTAGTAGCAAGATTATTAGGAGTCACACCAAGTGTTTCAGCAATTTCCCGGTCTGTTAGACCTGCAGAATGTAATTCAATAATTTGAGAATTGTTATATTTTCTATTCATATCAAAATAAATTAAATTAATTATCATGATACAAATATAATAATATTTCATGAGTTCTCAAAATACTTAATGTGTTTTAGAAAAAGTTTGTTTATCGTCAATTATTACGTTAGTAATGTGAGGCATCTTCTTGTCAATGATTTGTAGAACTTTTCCGATCTGGTCTACATTTGCGGAAGCGAAGAAATTACCAGACAACTTTCCATCTGCAACTGCGAAAGTAGGATACTTCTTGTTTGCTCCCTTTATACCAGGTCTTTTGCCAGTTGTAGAGATAATGAAGGTCTTAGCAGGATCTAAGTTTCTTATAGAAGTGGTCTTGCCACTACCACTCTCTCCAACAATTGCTATTAATTCAGCCATTATAATACAAATTTAGATTTTTTGTTATTTGATTCAACATCTTCCTTCTCTGTATTATCTTCTTTGGCTTCTAAATACCATCTAGGATTTTCAAAGACTCCATAATCATGTATAGCAGCAGAAGCTGGCATTTCTACCCACTTGTTACACTTACCATCATAATATATAAAGTCCTCAACATCAGACTCTCCATATCGGGACTTTAAAACAAAAATACTTCTGAACTTCTTGTCTAGTTGCTTTATATCATAGCCCCTATGAGAGTTTAGTTTTGCTTTATCTGGGTCAAAGATAGCTAAGATTATCTCAGCATCTTCCACAGTGCTATTAGTATCCTTTAAATCAGAAGTAAGAGGAATTACCATTCCCTCTTTTCTTCTATCCATACTCTGTATTCCTCGATTCATTTGCTGAATTACGATAGGGCTTATTCCACACCTATTCTTTAAGGAGTATAAGTATTTACTAGTTAAATCCATCTCTTGCTTAAGGGTGTTACCAGGAGAGCAGAATACCCTAGCTAAGTGATCAATGATGACTAGATGAACTAGATCAGGATCATTAGGATAGT
>NZ_JBJDXL010000060.1:0-7378 GCF_051866655.1 Intestinibacter sp. | reverse complement strand
CGTGAGCTTCAAGGATACAGATGGCATAACACCTTATTGCAGAGATATTGAAAACGTAGAAGTAGGGATTTTAGTAAAAGAAAAATCTCCAAATGAAATTAAAATAAGTCTTAGATCTAAAAATTACGTGGACGTAAGCCAAATTGCAAAGAAATTTAATGGTGGAGGTCATGTGAGAGCTGCTGGATTAACTGTATTTGGAGAAAGTATAGAAAATGCAACTAAGATGGTAGTAGATGAGACTTTAAAGTATATTTAAGGATGATATAATGAATAAAATTGTTAATATTTTAAAGCCAACAGGGATGACATCTCATGATGTAGTAAGTTGTGTTAGAAGGATACTAAATATCAAAAAAGTTGGTCATACTGGAACCTTAGACCCAGATGCAGCAGGAGTACTTCCTATATGTTTAGGTAGGGCTACAAAGGTAAGTGAACTTATTTTAAATAAGGACAAGTCCTATATATGTGAATTGACACTTGGAATAGAGACTGACACCTACGATTCATCAGGTACTATTTTGCACAAAAGTGATAAATTCGATATAGAAAAATCAAAAATAATACAGGCTTTTAAATTACAAGAGGGCGAAATCGATCAAATTCCACCAGTTTACTCGGCTTTGAAGGTTAATGGTAAAAAAATGTGCGACTTAGCTAGAAAAGGAAAGGCTGATTCAATAGAGATAAAGCCTAGAAAGGTCAACATAAAAAAAATCGAGATTTTAAATATATCCGATAATAAAATAACTTTTTATGTAGAATGTTCAAAGGGAACATATGTAAGAAGTATATGCCATGATGTAGGAGCTTATCTAGGATGTGGTGGACATATGTCCTTCTTGCTTAGAACTTCATCGGGAAGATTCAATCTAGAAAACGCTATAACTCTAGAACAATTAGAGGAATTTTCTAAAAATGCTACATTAGATGATCATTTATACGATGTAGATTACGTTCTAAATAATTTATTAGAGGTTGATTTAAAGCCTAGTGCAAAAAAATATTATACAAATGGCGGAACTATTGATTCAAAGCGATTTATTGTAAAAGGATTGAAGACTAACGACGAAAAAAGCTACCTTGTCAGAGTTTATTGTGAAAATATTTTTATAGGTGTAGGAAAAATATCAAAAGATAATAACACTATTACTTTAAAAAGTGATAAACTCTTTATATAGTAAATAATATTTCGGTGGGGAAAAAATAATGATAGTTATAACATCTTTAGACGAATTAGAACAAATAGAAGAAAGTTCTGTCACAATAGGGAAGTTTGAAGGGCTTCATAAAGGTCATAAAGTCCTTATACAAAAGACTGTAAATTATGCAAGAGAAAATAACATCAAAAGCGTAGTATTTACTTTTGCAAATAATCCAGCCAATTTTTTTGAAAGTGAAAAAGTAAGAAAAATTCTTACTAATAAAGGCAAAATAGATAGTATGAGAGACTTAGGAGTCGATGTTGTTTTAAATATACCATTTGATGAATCTATGACTAAGATATCAGCTATAGATTTTGTCGAAAATATTTTAGTAAAAAAATTAAATGTAAAAAAAGTATATGTGGGGCATGATTTTACTTTTGCAAGGAATAAAGAAGGAGATGCAAATTTATTGAAGGTATTAGGTGGAGAATATAATTTCGATGTAGACATAATAAAACCGATAAAAATAAACAATATAAGAGTCAGCAGCACATATATAAGAGATTTATTGGCTCAAGGTAAAGTTGATAAAGTAAAAGATTATTTAGGAAATAATTATATGGTAGAGGGAGTAGTTGTAAGTGGAAAGCAAATAGGTAGAACTATTGGATTTCCTACTGCAAATTTAAAATTCAAAGAAAATTTAATCCTTCCTAGACCTGGTATATATGCAACAAAGGTTTACATTAAAGATAAAGTTTATATGGGAGCTACAAATATAGGCTTTAATCCTACTGTAAGAGTTGAAAAATTATCAATTGAGACTAATATTTTACAGTTTAATCAAGATATTTATGGTGAAACTATAAAACTTGAATTTTTGGAAAGAGTAAGAGATGAGAAGAAATTTAATTCTCTAGACGAATTAAAAGAACAATTAAAAAAAGATACAAAAAAAATATATGAAAAGTATATTTGCAAAAGTAATTAAGTTATGATAGAATAGACAAGGAAGTTAACCATTACCCGGCATCTGAATACTCCAATCAATGCTTAGTAAATGGCGCTTGTAAATAAATAAACGGAGGTACATCAAAGGATGAACAAACAAGAAATAATCAAAGAATTTGGAAGAAAAGAAGGAGATACTGGTTCTCCAGAAGTACAAATAGCTTTATTAACAGCTAGAATAAACGAACTTAACGAACATTTAAGAGTTCATAAAAAAGACCACCATTCAAGAAGAGGACTATTAAAAATGGTTGGTAGAAGAAGAAACTTATTAGCTTACCTAAAAGAAAAAGACCTAGAAGGTTACAGAGCTTTAATAGCTAAATTAGGATTAAGAAAATAGTTTTATTACTTTTGATTAAAAAGCAGGTATACATAAATACTTGCTTTTTTTGTATTTAAGATGCAAGGAATGGATATTATAAATATATAATTATAAAATTAAAAAACTATATACTAAAAAATACGATAATTTTAAGCAAGGGGGCTTAAGTCATGAAAATAAAACTAATTTGCGACAGTATGTGTGATATTCCAGAAGAAATAAACAACAAAGAGTTTGTGGAAATGATACCCTTGACAATAACTATAGACGGGAAAGAATATAAAGATGGTGTAGATTTCACAAAAGAAGAGTTTTACGATGTCTTAAAAAATAGCGAAAATCTACCAAAAACATCACAAATTACTTACGTTGATTTTAAGGATATATTTGAAAAATACACAAAAGAAGGCTATGATGTTATTTGTATAACAGGCTCTTCTAAAGCTTCAGGAACTTTTCAAAGTGCTAATTTAGCTAAAGCTGATGTAGATGGAAACATATATATATTTGACAGTTTATTTTTATCTTTGGGAAGTGGACAATATATTATAAAGGCAGTTGAATTGATAGAAGAAGGAAAGCTTAACGCTAAACAAATAATAGATGAATTGGAAAATATGAGAGAAAGTGTCAATTTACTATTTGTACCTTTCACACTTGAATATTTAAAACAAAGTGGAAGACTTCCAAGTGTAGTTTCTTTTGTAGGTAATATGCTTAGCATTAAGCCTATATGTACTATGGAGGATGGAAAAAATAAAATAGTATCTAAGGTCAGAGGTACAAAGCAAATAGCTTCTAAGCTTGTAGATATGATTTTAGAGCTAAACGGTGGAAATTTAGAGGATAAAATTTTAACTATAGGATATGGATCAAATGAAGTAGATTTTAAAAAGCTACAACAAGAAGTATCAAAGAAGATAAAAGCCAAAAAAATTTATATAACAAGAGGTGGATCTTGTATTTGTTCTCATACAGGACCTGAAATTTTAGCGATAAGCTCTTCTTATTAGGTATAAATAACTACATAATAACAGTAAGCCTTATTGTTTATTTATAATATTTTTGATAATATATTAAAGAGAATGAAAAAAGGGTTTAATATAATAGGAGGTAAAAGCATTAATGTTTGAACATAAGATTTTTACAATGGAATTAGCAGGCAGAGAGCTGTCTGTGGAGATAGGAAAGATAGCACAATTAGCAAGCGGTAGTGCTATACTTAAATACGGGGAAACTATGGTTATGGTAAACGTGTCTAAGTCAGCTGAACCTAGAGAAGGAGTAGACTTTTTCCCACTAAGTGTTGATTACGAAGAAAAATTATATTCAGTAGGTAAAATCCCAGGCGGATTCTTAAAAAGAGAAGGGAAACCATCTGAAAAAGCTATACTTACATCAAGACTTATAGATAGACCGATAAGACCATTATTCCCAAAAGGATTTAGAAACGACGTACAAGTAGTAGCTACTGTACTATCAGTAGACCACGACTGTACACCAGATATAGTTGCGATGATAGGATCATCAGTTGCTCTATCAATATCAGAAATACCATTTAACGGTCCAACTGGATCTGTTTCTATGGGACTTGTAGACGGAGCATTAGTAGTAAATCCTACAGCTGAGCAAAGAGAAAAAAGTTCACTACATCTTACTGTTTCAGGGACAAAGGACGCAGTAATGATGGTTGAAGCAGGTGCAGAGGAAATACCTGAATCATTAATGCTTGAAGCAATACTTACAGCTCACGAAGAAATCAAAAAAATAGTTGAATTTATAGAAAACATAGCTGCTGAAGTCGGCAAAGAAAAAATGGAATTTGTAGAACCAGAACCAGATGCAGAAATAGAAGCTAAGGTTCGTGAAATGGCTACAGATAAAATGAAAGAAGCTGTAAGAGTAATAGAAAAATTAGAAAGACAAGAAGCTATGGACGCCGTTAAAAATGAAATACTAGAAAGCTTCGACGAAGAAACTTTAGAAGAATTTGAAGGCGATATAGTAGCTGTTTTAGATAAAATAATAAAAGAACAAGTTAGAAAAATGATAGTACATGAAGGTAGAAGACCAGATGCTAGAAAAACTGACGAAATAAGACCTATATGGTGTGATTGCGGCTTTGTACCTAGAGCACACGGTTCTGGATTATTTACAAGAGGTCAAACTCAAGTAATGACAATAACAACTCTAGGAGCATTAGGAGATGTACAAATACTTGATGGATTAGACGAAGAAGAAAACAAGAGATATATGCATCACTACAACTTCCCAGCTTACTCTGTAGGTGAAGCTAGACCATCTAGAGGACCAGGAAGAAGAGAAATAGGTCACGGTGCATTAGCTGAAAGAGCATTACTTCCAGTAATACCATCTAAAGAAGAATTCCCATATGCAATAAGACTTGTATCAGAAGTTTTAAGCTCAAATGGTTCAACTTCTCAAGGTAGTGTTTGTGGATCTACTTTATCACTATTAGATGCTGGTGTTCCAATAAAAGACATGGTAGCAGGTATTGCTATGGGTCTAATAGAACAAGATGGAGAAATAGCTATACTTTCAGATATACAAGGTATGGAAGACCACTTAGGAGATATGGACTTTAAGGTTGCAGGTACAGAACACGGTATAACAGCTATACAAATGGATATAAAAATAGCTGGTATAGACGAAGATATATTAAAAAGAGCACTTGCACAAGCTAGATTAGGTAGATTACACATATTAAATGAAATGAGAAAGACAATAGACGCTCCAAGACCACAATTATCTAAATATGCACCTAAGATAGTGACTATGAATATAAATCCAGATAAGATAAGAGACGTTATAGGGCCTGGTGGAAAAGTAATAACTAAGATAATAGACGAAACAGGAGTTAAAATAGACATAGAACAAACTGGTGAAGTATTTATATCAGGTATAGATGCTGAAATGATAGAATTAGCACAAAAGAAAATATCAGATATAGTTGCAGAAGTAGAAGTAGGACAAGTATACAAAGGTAAAGTAACTAGAATACTAAACTTCGGTGCTTTTGTAGAATTACTTCCAGGAAAAGAAGGTCTACTTCATATATCTCATATAGCTCATGAAAGAGTAAACAAAGTAGAAGATGTATTAAATATAGGCGATGAAGTAGAAGTTAAGGTTACTGAAATAGACGAAAAAGGAAGAGTAAATGTATCTAGAAAGGTATTACTTCCTAAACCTAAAAGAGATCACAAATAAAATTAAATTTTAGACAAAAAATCTTTCCCATTTTAGGGTAAAGATTTTTTTTGTTTTTGAAAAATATGAATAAAACAATTTTCCTTCAAATAATATGTAATATAGGATTGTACATAAATAAGGAGGAAGTTTTGATGATAATGATGGTTATCAATAAGAACAAATTGAAAAAAATAATTATCTTTATATTAATTGTTTTATTTATAATAGCAGGTATTATATACACTGTAAAAAATAAAACGCTAGACACTATGGACATATTAGATTTAGCGGGAAATAATCAGCCTTATACTATGGGAACAAATGAAAATAGTAACTACGTTGCAATTACCTGCAACGTAGATTTAGGTTGGGAGGATGAGTATATCCAAAAAATTTTGGAAATTCTAGACAAAGAAAATGTAAAAATAACATTTGCAGTTACGGGGAAATGGGCTGAAAAAAACGAGGATAAATTACTACAAATGAAGGATAAAGGTCATGAAATTGCAAATCATGGATACCAGCATTTAAATTACGACACATTGTCCTACGATGAAAATTTAAATCAGATTAAAAAATCAAAAGATATAATCGATTCGATAACTAAGACAGAGAGTCGTTTTTTTCAGGCACCGTCGGGAGCCTTTGGAGATGAGACTGTGAAAGCTGCAAATGATCTAGGTTATATATGCTATAAATGGGATGTAGATACTATAGACTGGATGGATAAGGATAATCCACAAAATATAATAAATAGAATAAAAAAGAAGGATATAAAAAACGGAAGTATAGTTTTAATGCATCCAACAAACGCCACAGCTACGTGTTTGGGAGATATAATATCTATAATCAGGGATAAGGGATATGTACCAGGTAAATTAAGCGATGTATTTTCAAAATGAGAATTTTTCACTTGTATAAATTTATTGTGTACACTATAATTAATACATATATAATTTTCAATATTTAAACAATTGGAGGACAGTATGTACAAATGTCAGACCTTAAAAAATGGACTTACTATAATTGGAGAAGAAATTCCGTATTTAAAATCAATATCATTAGGTATTTGGATAAAAGCAGGTTCAGTTGTAGAGACAGAGGAAAATAGTGGAGTATCGCATTTTATAGAGCATATGCTATTTAAAGGTACGAAAAATAGATCAGCAAAGGATTTGGCGAGAGAAATAGATAATTTAGGTGGAGTAATAAACGCCTTTACTAGCAAGGAATGCACATGTTTTTATGTAAAATTGCTAGATGAGCATATAAACATAGGGATAGATGTACTGAGTGATATGATACTTAATTCTTCATTTGACGAAAGAGACATTGAAAAGGAAAAATTTGTAATTTTAGAAGAGCTAAAAATGTATGAGGATTCTCCAGAGGATTTGGCTTATGATTTATTACTTGAAAATATTTATAAAAATCATAACCTTGGAATGAATATTTTAGGCGATAGAAAAACTCTTAAAAACTTTAAAAGAGAAAATATTTTAGATTACTACAACAAATATTATATTCCAAATAATTCGGTAATATCTGTTTGTGGTAATTTTAAATTTGAAGAGATTGTAGAGCGAATCCAAGAAAAGTTTAAGGCTTGGGAGAAAAAGGAAATACATACACAGCTTACAAAACCCGACTTTAATCCATGTTTTATAAAAAAGAACAA
>NZ_JBJDXL010000059.1:0-7379 GCF_051866655.1 Intestinibacter sp. | reverse complement strand
CTGGTTTTTGTACTGGCTTTTTGGGAACTTGTTTTTTTAAATTATTTAATTTCACATCTTGCTGTTTATCGTTTTGATTCTTTTTAATAGGATTTTTACTTTTATCAATATTATTAGTTTCAACTGTTTTTTTCAACTTAATATTAGAAGGCGATTTTTTTATCTTGTCAAAAATACTAGGGTTTAAATTATATAAATCCGAATATTTGCTTTTTATCGTATCAATTGAATTATTTATTTTTCCTTTATCTTCATAATTTAATTGTTTTATTATATCGTCAATATATGTTTTTTTCTCGTTATCATCTATATCTTCTCTGATATATGTAAAAATAAGTTCTTTTAAATTATTTGTGACCTCATTATCATCCTTAAGCGCGCATACTTTTCTATAAATACCACTCTTTTGATAAGCAATTTTGTATATATCTTCATATAAATCTTCGCTACAATTATATAATTCAAAATAATCTCTTTTCAATATATCAATGCTGTAGACAACATACTGACTAGTTTCATATGATAAATAATCATTTATTTGACCTAAATTTCTTTTTTTTAGATTTTCTAGTTCATCTTTTTCAAAATCACTAGAATAAATAAAGTAGTATATAGGTCCTATTAAAGCTCTAACAATTCTGTTGTCTTGTTCTAATTTTAAATATAATGAAGATAATTTACCTTTATTTTTTTCCATTGTTATCTCCCCTATAATATGTAAATCAAAAAGAGTGATGAAAAATAGAATTAAAACTCTACCTAACATCACTCCCTTTTTACTAATATAATTTATTTGATTATTTTACAACAACTTTTTTGAATTTTTTCTTACCACGTTTAACTACTGCACCATCACCAGATAGTTGATCTTTAGATACTGTAGCTTTTACATCTTCTATTTTTTCGCCGTTTACAGCTACTCCACCTTGTTCGATGTTACGTCTAGCATCTGATTTTGATCCAGCAAGTTCAGCTTTAACTAATAAGTCTACTAGAGTTATAGCTCCGTCAGTTAAGTCAGCTTCTGTTAATTCAACTGTTGGCATATTAGCAGCATCACCTGTAGAGAATAATGCTCTAGCAGCTTCTTGAGCTTTAACTGCATCTTCTTCACTGTGAACTAATTTAGTTAATTCAAATGCTAATATTTCTTTAGCTTTATTTAATTCGCTACCTTCCCATTTTTCCATTTCTTTTATTTCTTCTAATGGTAAGAATGTAAGCATCTTTAAGCATTTTATAACGTCTGCATCTGCAACGTTTCTCCAGTATTGGTAGAATTCAAATGGAGATGTTTTGTTAGGATCTAGCCATACTGCACCTGATTGAGTTTTACCCATTTTCTTACCTTCTGAGTTAAGAAGTAGAGTTATAGTCATTGCATAAGCATTTTTATTTAATTTACGTCTTATTAAATCAGTTCCTGCAAGCATGTTTGACCATTGATCGTTACCACCTAATTGCATTTGGCAACCGTATTTTTGGTATAATTGGTAAAAATCGTAAGCTTGCATTATCATGTAGTTGAATTCTAAGAAAGTAAGCCCACCTTCTCTATCCATTCTTTGTTTGTAGCATTCAGCAGAAAGCATTCTATTTACACTGAAGCATGCACCAACTTCTCTTAATACATCTACATAATTTAAATCTAATAGCCAATCTGCATTATTTACAAGTATAGCTTTATCATCTGAGAAATCTATGAATTTAGCCATTTGTTTTTTGAAGCATTCACAGTTGTGGTTTATCATTTCTGGTGTCATCATTTGTCTCATATCAGTTCTACCAGATGGGTCACCTATCATTGTAGTTCCTCCACCTACTAGAGCTATAGGAGTATTACCTGCCATTTGTAATCTCTTCATTAAGCATAAAGCCATGAAATGACCTACATGTAGAGAATCTGCAGTAGCGTCAAATCCTATATAAAATGTAGCTTTACCTGCATTTATTAATTCTTTTAATTCATCTTCATCAGTGACTTGTGCGATAAGTCCTCTTTCGACTAATTCTTCATATACTGTCATCTTTATCTCTCCTTTTCGTTTTTACATTAAAAAACTCCCGTCCTCTATCTAAAGGACGAGAGTATATCTCGCGTTACCACCTTTATTCGTAGATAACTCGCATTATCTACCTTAGTAAGTAAAATACTATGCACTATAACGTGTGCTCACGTCACATCCTACTAAAGTTCAGTGTGAAGCTCAAAGGTGTATTCATAATCTTCTCTCTCGCGCCTCTCATCGACCGGCTACTTTCTGTTAAAGCTCCAATTATTACTCTTCCTCATCTCTGCCTGTATTATTATTTTTCACAAATTTTATAAATCTAATACATATATTTTAGATTATATTAAAATTATTATTTTTTGTCAATATTTCAAACATTTTCTCTCTATTTTATATTTTGTTTGATGGCTTTAGATAATTGGTCTGGACATGAAGTATCTTTTTGACCGCAAGTAGTTCCACTTAATTTATCTGCTACTTCTAATGCATTTTGTCCGATTATTAATTTAGATATTCCAGAAAGATTTCCATTACATCCTCCGATAAATTCAGCCTTAGTTATTATATTATTATCGTCAACCTCTAAATTCATTTGTTGACAGCATACTCCTGATGGCACAAAAGTTATTTTCATAATTAATCCTCCTTAAATTTCACAATTTAAAATCTATCCTATTGATTTTCTCAAACTATATTTATTATCTAAAATAATCACATAAATTGCAACATAAATTTATGCAAAAAAAGTAGTGCTAAAAAGATTTTCTCTCTTCAGCACTACTTTTATCGTTATTTAGAAAACAAATGCTTAAAAAATTCAACTGGATTGTAAAATAAAAGCCTTGGTCCGCTAAATTTCATAACATCCTTTATTTTTTGTTTCATATCCTTTTTATAGCAGTGTATAGGGCATTTTTGACAGTAGGACTTTTGTTCTCCAAATTTACATTTATCGAGTCTCTGTCTACTGTAATCTAGCAATTCTCTACATTCTGTGCACAACCCGTCTTTAGATTTATGCTTTTTTTTACAGTATATATCTACCATTACTCCTATTATATGCTTTTCTCTCTCTATACGATTCATTTCAACTCAACTCCACTTTTAACTATATCGATTTAAATACTGACAAGCTTTTTATCCTTTAATTCAAATCTCTTATTGCATATGGCACTGCTAGATTTTCTATGAGATACCATTACTATAGTTTTATCCTGACATTCGTCATCTATGCTTTTTAATATACTAGCCTCGTTTAACGTATCTAAATTACTTGTAGGCTCATCTAAAATCAATATGTCGCTATCTCTTAAAAACGCCCTCGCTATAGATAATCTCTGCTTCTCACCTGAAGATAAGTTTCCTCCCAGCTCACCTACATTTGTGTCATATCCTTTTGGAAGCTTCATTATAAACTCGTGTATAGATGCTTTTTTAGCTGCATTTACTACATCATCGTAAGTCGCATTTTTATCTCCCATTTTGATGTTGTTTAATATAGTATCATTGAATAAAAATGTATCTTGGCTGACTAGAGTTTGAGATTTTCTCAGAGTTTTTGTTGGGATAGTCTTGACATTTTTATATCCTATTGAGATTTCTCCTCTATCTACATTCCAAAATCTCATAATTAATTTTAACAATGTACTCTTTCCTGATCCACTTTCTCCTATTATAGCGACTTTTTCGCCTTTTTTTATGTTTAAATTTAAATTTTTTAATATCTCATCTCTATTTTCATAATAAAAGCTTATATCATCAACCTTTATATCCTTCGATTGCAATTCACATTCTCCAGATATATCCTCTACCACAGGCGCCTCATCTAATATATCAAATAGTCTCTGTGCACATGCAAAGGTCTGAATTAAATTATTAGATAAATTACTAAGCGCCAATACAGGACCAAATGAACTTGAAAGCACTACTATAGCAACTAATGCCTCTCCTATATTTACCTGACCTTTCTTATATAATTCAATTCCCACAAATAAAAATGTAAGTATCGCTATCATTATAACTATGTCTGTAAACGCTCTGATAATTCCTTCATGAGCTTTTATAACACTCATTTTTTGATGTAATTTATCGCTTTTTTGATTTATATTTTGAATTCTTTCTTCTCCTGCATCAAATAATAGTATTTCTTTGATGCCCTTTAGACTCTCTAAAAAATACGAATTCGAATCTGCAAATGCTTCTCTATATTCAACTCCACCTTGTTTTGCAAATTTGGAAGAAAACACAGGTATGAAATAACCGATTACAATATAAAATAAAACCGACAACAATCCAAACACTGGATTTATCTTAAACAGCACTATAGCTATTATAGAAGAAGTAACTACGCCTATAGCTATAGGTGCCACTGTATGCGCGTAAAAAACTTCAAGTAATTCTATATCGCTAGTTATAATAGATATTAAATTTCCTTTTTCCTTAGATTCAAGCTTAGCAGGTGCTAGCCTTCTAAGAGCTACAAATACCTTATCTCTAAGTATAGCAAGTATTTTAAATGCTATAAAATGTCCTGAATACTGCTCTATAAATCTCAAAATTCCTCTAAGTATCGCACATGCTATTACTATGATTATAGAAGCCTTTAAGCTTATTCCCATATCAAATCCAAGTACATTAGCTCCTGCCACCATTCCAAATGATGTTATTGCAGTTGCCGATAAAAATCCTAAAATTCCAAAGGATATAGTTATCATCATTATAGGTGCAAGAGGCTTTAGGACTTTTATTAATCTCAACATTATTTTTATTCCCGATTGTCTACTCTCCATCTATATCACCTTCATTTCTTCAACTTTGTTTTTATTTTCTAATTCGTCGTATATGCTCTCCAAATTATCTTGGTGCTCTACTAGTTTTTTATAAAGTCCATTTTTCATCATAAGCGCTTTGTGGTTTCCATCCTCAGCTATTTGACCGTCGTCTAGAAGATATATTTTATCTGCATTTTTCACATTTAAAAGCCTATGTGAAATTATGATTACTGTTTTTTCTTTAGACAATTTATTTATACTGTCCCAGATTTTTTCTTCACTTTCTACATCTATATTTGAAGTCGCCTCGTCGAAAATATATATATCTGGATTTTTTATAATAGTTCTAGCTAGGCAAAGTCTCTGCTTTTGACCTCCAGACAGTAGATTGCCTCCTTCTCCTACCTTTGTATCTAGTTTATTTGGAAGGCTTTTTACAAAACTATCTAAATTGGCTTCTTTTAGTACTTCGTATATTTCCTCATCCGTAGCGTCTTTTTTGCCCATAATTATATTTTCTCTTATAGTAGTGTTAAAAATATAAGCGTTGTGATTTATAAATCCTATCTTTTTATTCAATACATCAAATGGTATGTCGTTTAAGTTTATTCCATTTAATGTAATTTTCCCTCCATCTACCTCGTCTACTTTAAGAAGTAAATTAGTTATTGTACTCTTTCCAGAACCGCTCTCTCCTACAAATGCCACAGTCTGTTTATCTTTTATATCTACATTTATATCCTTTAAGATTTCTCTCTGTTTGTCGTAGCTATAAGACACGTTTTCTAATTTTATATCTATATTTTCAAGAGATTTTAATTCTTTTTCATTTAAACTCTCTTTTTGCTCTATTTCTATATCTAGCAAATCGAATATCTTATCACTTGCTGATATCCCATTCATAGCTACATGGAATAGAGATCCTAGAAGTCTCATAGGCAAGAAAAACTCAGCTGATAATAAAATTATTATCAAAAGCTGTCCAGGAGTTATCAGTGAATTTTTAAATTGACTTACTGCTATCAATATCCCAACAGCCGAACCTCCAAATGCTACTAAATCCATTATAGTTATAGAATTTAGCTGCATCAAAAGAACCTTCATAGTTATCTTTCTAAAATTCTCTGCATTTTGGTTCATCTCTATATTCTTCTCTTCATCTAAATCAAATATCTTTAGAGTAGTAAGCCCTTGTAGATTTTCTAAAAATGAATCACCTAAATCTGTGTAAACACCCCAGTATTTGCTAAGAAGTCTCTTAGCGATTTTCATAACGGCCATTATAGTAAACGGTATAAGCGGAACACATATAAGCAGTACAAAAGCCACCTCAAAGCTTATAAACGACAGCACAAAAAATAGAGTCAGTGGAGCCAGCACACTATAGAATAATTGTGGTAAAAATCTTCCAAAATATATTTCCAGCGCTTCAATGCCGTCCACGCCCATTTGAACCACAGAGGACGTAGATATAAATTTATTGTAGTTGACTCCTATATCAAGCAATTTCTCGTATACCTTCTCCCTTAAAACCTTCTTAACCTCGCTCGAACAATTTAGAGAAAACTTAGTCGAGTAGTAATTAGCTAAAAACCTTATACCTAACAACGCTCCTAAGTAAATTCCATCTCTTGAATAATTTATATCTAAATTCGAATTTATCAATTTATCCATAGTGTTTCCTATAAATAAAACGACTAAAATATTACATATTATCGATATCCAGTTCATCAAAACAGTCATGGCGATCCATTTTTTTGAACTAGAGCACAATTTTAACAACCTTTTTTTAAACATTTGTAACCTCCTTAATAGTCTTCATCTTGGCAAAGAAAACGACCTTTGTAATCCACATAATAACAATAACCATTCTCATTATATTGCTATCGATTTTTACGAACATAATAAGTAACATCAAAGATACAGGTATTGTAAGCATCAACTTGCCCTTTAATGTCATTCCGCCCTTTTCATGAAAATTTCTAACGTATTTATCGTATATTTTCGTCTTCATAAATTTCTCGCTCAATCTATCGCTGCTTTTTATATAGCAATAAGAAGTCAATAGTAAAAGAGGCGTCGTCGGTAGTACCGGTAAAAATACACCGATTATTCCAAGCAACATAGATATCGTTCCAATTACTATAAGCACTACTTTTTTTAACATAATATCTCTCCTTTAATTTTTTATCTAGCATATCTTCTTAGGTATAAAATAAATCTGATCATTTTCTTCTCTATGTATATATCCAGATACTCTATAAACGTCGTTTATTGTCTTTTCATCTATTACCTTAGAAGCGCTACCCGTTTTTACTATTTCTCCATCCTTCATTATCACTAAATTGTGACTGTAATTTACAGCTTGATTTAAATCGTGAAGGACCATTATTATAGTGATACCGTATTTTTGATTCAAGCTTTTGACTACCTCTAATATCTCTATCTGATGGTAAATGTCTAAGTAAGTCGTAGGCTCATCTAACAGCAAAACTTCTGTATTTTGAGCTAGAGACATCGCTATAAACGCCCTCTGCCTTTGACCTCCAGATAAATTATTTACTTTTTTATTCTGTATATCAGAAATTCCTGTAGC
>NZ_JBJDXL010000058.1:0-7430 GCF_051866655.1 Intestinibacter sp. | reverse complement strand
ATTACTTTACCATTTTGACCTATATATTTAAATAAGCTTGAGTTTACATTGCTTATAGAATATCCAGCACCGTCAAATGTTCCTGCAAATTGACTTTCGCTAGTTCCTATTCCTGCCCAAGTCTTGTCATCTAAATTAAAATCTTTTGTTAATTTTATAGTTTTTCCTTCAAAAGTATTTCCTTCATTTACTAATTTTAAAAGACCTGCTAATTGAGCAGCTGAAGTTATTTCAAATGTATTGTCTTCAGCATTGTACCAAGATGTATCTTCATCTCCAGTCCACAATAAATCATTTGCAACTAATTTTATTACATATGATTCATCTGAATTTTGAACTGCGAAGCTTCTTGATTTAGTTTTATATCCGTCTCTTGATATTTCATAAGTATAATCCCCATTTGGAACCATGTAGATATTTTCATCTACTGGAAATAATTCTAATCCTTCGCTGTTTTTGACAACTATATTAGCATCATCTGGATTTACTTTGAATTTGACATAGTAAACTCTAGCTTGAGATACCTTTCCATCTTCGTATTTCCATCCATAATAACCATTTTCATCAGTTACTTGTGCATTTAATGTAGATACTATTTGAGCAAAATTTTCATCTGTTGGTTCATAGTATTGATTTCCAGTACATTGATCCTTTGCTGTTGTATTCCACCAACCGACTACATCTCCTATATAACTGTTACCTGAACCCTTTTTAGTAGTCAAACAATTTTGTACTACTGTTGCAGTAAAGTTGTAATTTCCTCCAAGGATTCCACCTGCTTGCATAAGTGCATAAGTTTGTCCTTCGTTGTATGAATTTAATATATGACCATTTTGTGCAAAACCTGCGATACCGCCTGCATATTGGAATTCATATCTTCCACCAGCACCTGCGTTATTAGTTACATCCTTAGCTATATATACATCTCCGTAGTTGTAACAGTTTTCTACAACTGAATAATCAGTATTTTTATTGTATTCCATTACTCCACCGGCGATACCACCTATGTTCCATGCACCTTCGCAATATCCTGTATTGTAGCAGTTTATTACTTGTCCATTTTGTACCCATCCAGTTATACCTCCTCCAGTATAACCAGCTTCTATTTTACCGCTATTATTACAATCACTTATTTTAAAAGGCTTTTCTTGCGTACCCTTTGAAACACCTGTTATACCTGCAGTACCTTTGCAGCTATTATATGAAGTATCATTACCGGTACAAGTTATAGTAGCAGTATTTTCACATTTACTTACATAGGCACTATTTATACCGATTATACCACCTGTAAATCTAAATGAAGATACTTTTCCTGTATTTTTACATCTAGTTACTGTTCCATCATTTTGTGCTATGATACCACCAGCATAATCATTTGTAGCTGATACAGTCACACTAGATTCTATGTCTTGAACCTTGCCTTCATTGACAGATACAAGAGATGCTACGTATTCTTTACCTTTTACAGATCCTGATAATACTAAGTTTTTGATAGTACCATTGTTGTAAGCGAATAAGGCTTGATTTGCTTCATTTGATGATATGTTTAGTTTAATTGAATTGTCTCTACCATTGAAAGTCCCTTCAAATGGTAAATCCTCAGTTCCTATAGGAGATATATCAACATTTGATAAATCCAAATCTCCATTTAAAATTATAGTTTTTCCTTTGAAACTGTCTTGTACTTTGTTACCTCCTGCATCTTCTGCAGTACCATTTGCGATTCTAGATAATAGCACTAAATCGTCTTCTGTAGAAATTGTAAACGTATCTTTTTCTGAATCATACCAACCAAGAGGATTTGATTCTTCTTCGGCTTCTTTTGTAGATTCTTCTGATACTTCTACAACGTCTTGAGCTTCTTCTACTTCACTTTTTTCTATAGCATCTGCAACTACTACAAATAAAGATGTTGATGACATTGTGACAGCCATACAGATTGCCATAAATACAGCAGAAATAGATTTAAATTTCTTACTCATTGCAAGTTCCTCCTTTTTATATTTTTTTAGAAATATAAGGAAAAATAAAAACAAACTATATATTTTTCGTCAATTTGTTTTAAATTTCTATATAATTCTATAAAATAATTATAATTTAGAAACAGTTTTTAAAAAGTGTAATTTTGGTGTTATACTCTTATTTAATACTTTTATAGCACTAGTATTACTACTAAAATATCACTCCTATATCCAAACCTAATATAATTTAAAAGGTATATGATACAAATTTTACTTTGCTTCATATACCTTTTAAATATATCTTTATTATGAGTGGGGTGTATTAGAATATTTGTATAAATTAAATAAACATAATTTATATAATCTTACTTATTAGATTCTTTATTCGTCAAATTAATCTAATTTTTTTGTATGTGTAATTCTTTAATATAATTATAGTTTAAAAAATAGTTTTAAAAAAGTACCATTTTAGTGTTATACTCTTATCTAAAACACTTATAATACTAGTATTACTACTAAAATACTACTGTACTTATTTTCAAATATACTATATTCTGATAATAGGGTATATAAAAACTTTGTCATATAACTTGGTAACTATATGATAAAAAGTAGTATGTTTTTTAAGGAATTCTATGCTAATATTTGATAGTATAGAATTTTTTTTGCATTCGATAAACTATTTAGAATTTCTAAAAATAAATACCTATTTCAAAAAGGGATATGATGCAAATTTTACCTTGCTTCATATCCCTTTAAATATATTTTATAGAATCTTATTTCAATAACATAAATATTTACTTAGATAATATTTTTTCTTTAAATCTTAAATACAGTTTTTCCATCTATTACTTCCCATGATTTATATCCATTTTCATCTGTTACAGCACTATTAAGCAATGTAGATACAGAACCATCAGATAATTCTTCTGATGTTTTGGCTTCTACTTTACCTTCTATATCTTTACCCATTATACCTCCATCAAATGTTCCATTTTGATAGAAATTATTGGCCAAATCTAATTTAGATATATCTTCTCCATCAATGTAACCAATTATAGATCCACTTTTTGTATCAGCTTTTATATTTCCATAATTTACATTATTTTTGATTGTACTATTTGTATAAGAATTTGTATTTCCTACTATACCACCTATATTTGAAGCACCAGTTACATCTCCAAGATTATAGTTATTAGATACTTCAGAATAATATGATGCACTTCCTGCTATACCACCTATATTTGAAGCACTATCTCCTATTGAGCTTACGGCTGCTTTATTTACATTATTTTTTAAAACTGAATTACTTGCACTTCCTACTATACCACCTGTATATCTGTATCCTTTCACTTCTCCTAGGTTTGTACAGTTAATTACCTTACTATTACTTTGTGATACTATACCTCCGATATTACCATATTGGTTAGTACATTCCATTGTAACTTTATTAGTACAACTATCTATTGTTCCATAATTATATACAGCTATACCACCTACATATGATCCCTTTAAGTATCCTGTGACTGTCAAATTCTTTATTGTACCATTATTATTTTTGAATAATGCTTGATAATAAGCATCTCCCATATATAAACCTTTTATAGCGCATCCATTTCCATCAAATGTTCCTGCAAATGTACCACTAGATTCCCAAATATAAGCATCATCACTCACAGTTATTGAACCATCACTATTTTTTGTAAATTTATCATCGCTATTTAATACTATGTCCTTACCTAATTTTATAGTTTTTCCTGAGAAATTTTGTCCTTTTATACTAGTTGTTTTATTGTTTAATATTGCATTAAATCCTAAAAGCTCTTCTTTAGTATTTAGAGTGTACTCTGTTTTTTCAGAATCATACCAACTTAAGTCGTAAACTTTTTTAAGTTCAACTGAAATTGTTCCTAAGTCTTTATCTACAATTTCAAATTCGCCATTTACAGTTTCATATCCGTCTGCTCTTAATGTATATGTGTATTTTCCTGCTGCCAAATTGTATTTATTTGGTGTTTTAGTTTCCATTAAAACATCTGAACTATTTCTAACTTCTACAGTTTGACCTGTAGTTGAATTACTTTCAAAATTAACATCGTATCCTTTTGTCATTTCGATATTTATTTCTTTAGATTCATCGTTTTCTACTACATCTATAGTAAATTTGTCTTTTGCCATTGAATATCCATCAGCTAAAGCTTTATATGTATATTCCCCTGGAGCTAAGCTATATGTTCCATCTTCATTAGGTTCAACTACATCATTATATTTATCATATACAGTTATTTCTGTATTTTCTACATTTGACTTTAATGTAGTTGTTGTTTTTATATAACTTACTCTGACATCTATTTCTTCATAATCGCCTTCATAAGTATATGTTTTTGTAGTTGGTTCACATCCCTTTGCTTTTACAGTATATGTATATGTTTCATTTAATTTTAGATTTGAATATGCATAAACACCTTCTTTATATGGCTTAATTACGTTGCCTTCACTATCTTTAAGTTCTACTGTATAATCGTCAAAATGTTCATAATTACTTGATTCATATATTTCATCAAAAACAATTTGAATAGGTTCTCCTGTAAATGTAGTAACATTGTCTTTTACAGTCCATGAGCTATAGTAAAGAGCCAAATTATCATTTAATTTTGAAGCTAAATTTCCATTTTCAAAATCTTCCTTAGGCAATGCTGTTCCTTGATTTTCTGTATAAGATGTAAATGTATTTATATAATAACAGTTATCTAAATCTGCCCTTTCAGCTATTACACTTACATTAGTACTATTTTCTGAAGCTGATACTTTTCCTAGGTTGTAGCAGTTTTTAACTGCATTTGAATTTGCACCGACTATTCCACCTATATATTTTCCAGTACCTATAACTTCTCCTAAGTTGTAGTCATTCGCTATCTTACGTGAATTATTTTGTCCTGAAATTCCACCTATATAACTATCACCTTTTATAGTTCCAGTATTGTAGTCATTAATTACAGTACTACCTCCATATTCATCTTTTCCTATTATTCCACCTGCATAATTGTTGTTTGCAGTTATATTTCCTGAGTTATTACTGTTTAGTATAGTAGCATCATACACATTTCCAATTATTCCACCTACATTAGATTCAGCAGCTACATTTCCTTCATTAAAAGAGTTTTCAACATAACAACCTTCTGTGTATCCACAAATTCCACCTACAGAAGCATTACCCTTTACTTCTCCTTTATTTATACAATTACTTATACCTTCACTGTAAATAGAAGCATTTCCAACTATTCCACCTACATTAGTTTCACCTGTTACAGTAGCTTTATTGACACAATTTTCTAATCCATTCATAAAATGTGCTACTCCAGTTACTGCACCAACATTATTTTTACCTATTATAGAACCTTCGACTGTCAAGTTTTTAACTTCAGATTGCCATCCTGTATACCCAAATAACCCTACATAATCATCATTTGGTGTATTTATTTTTACAGTAATAGTATGATTATCGCCATCAAATATACCATCAAATGTCTTTGAATAATCACTACCATCACCTATTGATAACCATTCATTTAAAATTCCATTTACTTTTATATCTTTTGTCACTGTTATAGTTTTTCCACCAAATGTATCATTTATATCTGTACATCCATTGACTATAGCACCAAGACCTGCAAGCTGTTCAGCTGTTGATATTTCAAAGCTTGTTTTATCAGCATCGTACCAAGATATATCATATGGTGCTGCAGCAAATTCAACAGTTAACGATAAGTCACTTGAATCGACTTCAAATTCTTTATTGACTTCATCATATCCTCTTGCAGAAGCCTTATATGTATATTTTCCATTAGTTAATAAATAATTTCCATCTTCTTGAGGTTCTACTAATTCACCGTCTTTATATACTTCTAATTTATAATTTTTTAATTTGGATACATTAGGAGTAAAAGATACATTATATGCATTTTGTAATTCTACATCTAATTCTAAATCTTTATCTTTTACTTGGAATTCTCCTTTTTGAATTTCGTATCCAGATTTTTTAACTTCATATGTATAATCTCCAGCTATCAATAAATATTTAGCTCCTTCACTTGCTTCTACTACATTACCTTGATTATCTTTTACTGTAATAGTTGCATCTTCAGGTTTAACATTAAATAAAACTTGATATTCGCAAGCTTCTTTTCCTAAAAGATCATAAATTGATACAGAGCCATTTGGATATTGAGAATAGACAGTATATTTATTTCCAGCTTTGTCTTTGTAGATTACATAAGATGCTGCTGTCATTTGTCTTAGAAATTGAGATTTTGGTATATTTACTATTGTTCCTAAATAAGTTACATAATTTTCTTCTTTATTAACTTCGTAATTTACCTTACCTATACTTCTAGCTGCTTTTTTATTGTATAATGTTAAAGATTCACCTTCTGATAATAAGTTAGCAGGTATGATTAAAGTACCTTTTTCTACAACTTCATCACCATCATTGTATAATTTAGTACCAAATCTTATACCACTCTTGTTATCTACTATTGTCTTAGCTTGTGCTCCAAGCATCTCTACATGAGCCCATTTAGCTTTGTATGTTACATCTTGATTATTTATAATACCTGATTTATATTCTGTAGTTATATCATCAGTATCTTTATACCATCCAACAAAAGTATATCCTTTTTTAGTTGGTGTTTTTGGAGTATAGTTTAGTGCTTCTCCTGATTTCACTGATTTAACTACTGCATTAGTGCCATTATCTGCATCAAATGTTACATCTATCATATTTCCTTCAGCTTCTGATTCTACTATTTTTATTTTATAAGTTTCAGCTGGAACACTAGCCCCTGTTCCTCCAGCTTGGTTATTCATACTTGGCCACTCTGGATCTCCACATTTTACAGATATAACTGTGCCATCTTTTACTGGTATAGCTTGAGCTCTCTTATATTCAACATCATCTACACTAGCTCTTACTTGGAAGTTTTTATTTGTAGCCGTTGGAGTGACTACTACTTGTTTTGTACCAGTTGGAACCTTCAATTCATATTCTTTAACATCACTTGAAAATGCTGGTGATAAAGTTCCTAAATCTGTTTTTATATCTTTTAATGTTTTATCATTATTATAAAATGTTCCACCTAAATCTTCTCCCAGATTACAACTGTACATAAATGCCACTTCATCATTATCCTCTACGGTTTGGTTATTAGCACCAACATTTATAAACCAATCGTTTAGTGTAACCATCCATCCATTACTTAAGCCATTGATACTAGAAATATAACCAGCACCTACATAATCGACTCCTTCTTTATCAGCCGCTTCTTTAAAAGCATCATATACACTTGAACCTTCAGGAACTTGAACTTCAGTGTCAACGAGTCTACCCGTAAATGCTGCATCTTCTAGAGTAGTATTTTCAATGATTACTCTTACATTAATATTTTCTTCGGCAAATACATACATAGGCAA
>NZ_JBJDXL010000057.1:0-7444 GCF_051866655.1 Intestinibacter sp. | reverse complement strand
TCTCCATGCCCAACTGGATGGGTTCATTCCTCTGACAAGAGTATAGAGGTGGCTAGAAAGGCAGTTAAGAGCAATTTCTTCCCACTTATTGAATTTGAAAATGGCAAATTAAAAATCAATGTGGAAAATAAAAATCCTATAAGTGTAAAGGAATTTTTACAATTATCAGGTAAATTTAAGCATTTCACAGAAGCTGATTTCGAAGAAATACAACAGGAAGTCGATGCTAGAATGGCACTTATTAGAAGTTTAGCTATATAGAGTTTAGGTAGGTGGATTTATGAATAAAAGAATGTTGATTATGAATATGGGCTCTACATCTACCAAAATATCTGTATACGATGGATATGAAAAGATATGGGTGGAATCTATAGTACACCCGAGAGCCGATGTTGAAAAATATTTAAAATATAAGGATCAGTACGAATATAGAAAAGAAAAGGTAATCCAAAAAGTGGAAGAAAAAGGAGAGAAATTGGAGGACTTTTTCGCATTTGTAAGTCGTGGAGGAACTATAAAGCCAGTATCAGGGGGAACATATGAGATAAATCAGAAGATGATCGACGATGCGTGGTCAGGGCTTTACGGTGAGCATCCATGCAATATAGGCGGAGAAATAGCCTACGAATTAGCAAAGGAATACGGAGTGAAGGCATATACAGTAGATCCACCTGCATGCAGTGAAATTTGTGATGAAGCAAAAATCTCAGGACTTCCAGAAATAGAGAGATACGAATCCTTCCAAATGCTAAATCACAGAGCTATGGCTAGAAAGGCATGTGTGGATAAAAATGTAAATTACGAGGATGTAAATCTAATCGTAGTCCACATGGGCGGAGGAATTTCTGTAGCAGCTCACCAAAATGGAAAGATAATAGATGTAAATAACGCACTTGCAGGTGACGGACCGATGGCAATGGAGAGAAGTGGACAGCTTCCTACTGGAGATTTGATAAAGCTTTGTTATTCAGGAAAATATTCAGAGCAAGAAATGATTAGAAAGGTAAATGGCAGAGGCGGTATAGTAGCGTATTTAAACACTACAAATGCCCTTGAAATAGATGATAGAATTAAAAACGGCGACGAATACGCGCTAAAGATAATTAAGGCACTAGCTTACCAGGTTGCAAAGGAAATCGGAGGGATATCCACAGTTTTATATGGAAAAGTAGACGGTATAGTTTTAACTGGCGGTCTTGCAAATTGGACAAGACTTGTGGATATGTTGAAGGAAAGAGTATCTCATCTAGGTGAAGTCTTAGTGTATCCAGGGGAAAATGAAATGGAATCACTTGCTTTTGGTGTTATGAGATGTGTAGAAGGCGAGGAGGAAGTTAAGATTTACGAAGGTTAAGGCGCAAAAGGTGGAGTTTAAGAATGAAAAATTTAAAGGACTTAGTTGAATTAGCTAAGACAAAGGATAAAAAAATAATTTCTGTGGCGTGCTGTCAGGACAAGGAGGTGCTGACAGCTGTGGAAAACGCCAGACGCCTAGGAATAGTCGATGCAATATTAGTTGGGGATATAGATAAGACTAAGGAGATTGCAGATGACTTAGGCATAGATTTAAATAAATATGAATTAATTGATATCAAGGATTTAACTGAGGCTTGCTTAAAATCAGTCAAGCTAGTTTCTTCAAATAAGGCGGACATGGTTATGAAGGGATTAGTGGATACATCGATTATTTTAAAGGCTGTTTTGAATAAAGAGGTCGGGCTTAGATGTGGAAAAATCCTAAGCCAGGTTTCTATCCTAGATATTCCTAGCTACGACAGATTGATAATACTATCTGATCCAGCTATGAATATAAGCCCAGATTTAAATGCAAAAAAACAAATAATAGAAAATGCTGTAGAAGTAGCAAAATCAATGGATATAGAAATGCCGAAAGTAGCATGTATCTGTGCAAAGGAAAAAGTAAATCCTAAAATGCCAGATACAGTTGAGGCAAAAGAATTGGAAGATATGTGTAAAAATGGTCAAATTAAAGATTGTATAGTTGGCGGTCCTTTGGCGCTCGACAATGCCATATCTATAGAAGCAGCTAAACATAAAGGTATAGACAATCCTGTAGCAGGCAAAGCAGATATTTTACTAATGCCTGATATAAAAGCAGGGAATGTACTTTATAAATCAGTGGTATTTTTCGCAAAGGGAGATACTGCTGGAATAGTTATGGGAGCCAAAGCACCGATAGTATTGACTTCTAGAGCAGATAGCGATATTGCTAAGTTAAATTCAATCGCTCTAGGGGTATTAGTTGCTTCAAAATAAAATAAAAGTATTTAGTAAATTATTTAAGATTTAGTCTTTCTATACAATCGGCTGGTTTTTCTATAATTTTCTAGGACGCTCACAAAATTTTGTGGGCGTCCTGTTTTTGTATTAATGAATAAGTTTCTGTTTTATTAGGTTAATTATAGCTCCTCTATGATACGAGTGGATAGTTTACCTTTGTAACAGTTCTCGGATTTTTTCGATCCACTGATCATAATTGTCTTTTTTTAGAATACCATAATCAAAAGGATATTTGATTTCTGCACCTCGGCAAATGCGGTTAAGGGTTTTATTTAGGAATATTATTGTATATTACTTAAGGAATTGCTCATAGAAACCAAAATTCAGGAAAGCCTCTCCTACGCCACTGAGCAATCTGTTAGGTAGTGCCAGGGTGAAGAAACTGATGACAATCATCCAAGGTATCATCCATTTCAAGCACTTCCAGTTAAAGTTTTTTGTCTTTATGATGGTTCTCCATCACAAAGTGCAGAGAGGTAGGAACATGAAAATACAGGTGAACCATCCGGGAGCATAGGGAACAGCAAGTCCTGCATCGTGGAAAAGTACATAAGACTTTAATGCTATGATTGTGTGTAGCACAAATTCAACAACTCCGAAGAAGGAAAGAAGTCCCACTGCCCAGGATCTGTCTTTATGCTTGATAAAATTAAATGCTAGAATCACCAAGACGGTACAATTCATGAGCATGACATTGAACTGTGTTTGTTGGCCACCGGTAAAGACTTCAAATATATAATGAAAGCCCGCCGGATAAATGCGTTCTTCAAACATGTGAAACACAAAACACATTAATAGGATTCCGTGGATCAGTGTATATTTGCTTATATTGGCTCTGTTTGCATACAGGTAAAAGCCGACTGCACCTACCATTGCAAAGGCAAGATACAGCCAAAGGTTTTGTAGAAATTCCATAAGATAAGCTCCTCTCAAAAAGTATTTGAATTACAAGACATTGTGTCTTATAATCGATTATAGAATGTTTTGATTTACGCATCAAGGTACAATATGGAGGAAAATGTCTTATGAAGAAGCAACCGGAAATAACAAATGCCACAAGAAAGAAAATAATAGATTCCTTTTGGATGTTGCTCCAAGAAATGGAGATAGAAAAAATTACAGTAAACCAAATCTCGGAAAAAGCAGGAATTCATAGGAGCAGTTTTTATCGTTATTATTCTGATATATATGCTGTATTTGAAGAGTTTGAACATCAATTACTCACATCTATAAGCACAGAAATAGAAGAGATTAGAAAAGATATCGTAACAAAGGATTTAAAAAAATATATAAACAAGACAGCGACAGTGTTGATAAAATATGCGGATAAGCTATATCGTTTGCTAAATAACAGTTGTGGTGAGGGATTAAAGAAAAAACTTTTGGAAAATCTTAGAAGAAATATAATGATAATGTTTGACCTGTCAGATTCCCAAGAAGATATAGATTACTATGTTACCTTCATTGGAACGATGATGTTGATGAATTTGAATTATTGGTATGAACGTCAGGATCAATATACTTATCAAGAAATCAATGCAAAAGGACAAATGATTGTTGAAGAGGGATTGATGAAATTGCAGATGCAGGAGAAAAGCAATGTTATAGATTAAGATAGCAATTCTTGAAGAATTTTGAATGTTTTACGCACGGTTCTGATTATATGATATGGGAAAATCAAAAAATAACGATTTATATAATTGTGCTACAAAAAAATTTATAGTATGATAAAAGTGCATTTATAAATAGATGTAAAAAAATACAAAAGGAAAAAGGATGAATATGGAAAAAAGAAAAGAAACAAGTTCTAGTATCAGTAACATTTATCAGTTAGACGGACGTGTTCCTGTAGCTAAAGCGATTCCATTTGGATTACAGCATATACTTGCGATGTTCGTAGCCAACTTAACTCCAATTATGTTAATTGGGGCTGCTTCAGGCTTAGCACAGGATCAAATTACCATGCTATTGCAAAACGCTATGTTTATGGCAGGGATTGCAACATTAATTCAGTTATATCCTATTGGTAGAGTTGGCTCAAAATTGCCGATTGTTATGGGTGTAAGCTTTACATTCGTCACAATTTTATCTTACATAGGTACTCAATATGGGTATCCAACTGTTGTAGGTGCGGTTATCGTAGGCGGTATTTTTGAGGGTATAATAGGTCTATTTGCAAAATACTGGAGAGGAATTATCACACCAGTTGTTTCAGGTCTTGTAGTTACGACTATAGGTTATTCTCTATTAACTGTCGGTGTTCGTTCATTTGGTGGAGGGTATACAGAAAACTTTGGTTCTGCACAAAACCTTATGCTTGGATTAATTACATTAGCTGCATGCCTATTATTTAATATTTTTGCAAAATCATATTGGAAGCAATTATCTGTATTATTTGGTTTATTAGTGGGATATGTGGTTGCAATTTTCTTAGGTGTTGTGGATTTATCAGGAATTTTATCTAACGGCATAATAGCATTCCCTAGAATTTTACCGATAGCACCAGAGTTTAACATCAATGCAATTGTATCTGTGTGCATTATATTTATGGTTTCAGCAGCTGAAACTATAGGCGATACATCTGCAGTAGTTGCAAAGGGATTAGACAGAGAAATTACAGAAAAAGAAATCTCAGGCTCTCTTGCATGTGATGGATTTGCCAGCTCTATAACAGGCTTATTTGGATGTCCACCAGTTACATCATTCAGTCAAAATGTCGGTCTAATCGCTATGACAAAGGTAGTAAATAGATTTACACTTATGACAGGAGCAATTTGCATGATTCTTGCAGGATTTATTCCTCCAATAGGTGCATTTTTCAGCTCTATTCCAGATTCTGTACTAGGTGGATGTACAATAATGATGTTTGGTACAATTATGGTAAGTGGTATTGAAATGCTTGCACGTGCAGAATTTACTCAAAGAAATATTATAATTACAGCACTATCTTTGGCAGTTGGTATAGGATTTACTTCTGCTAGTGAAATAGCTATTTGGGGAATTTTCCCTAAGATGGTTCAAGATGTATTTAGCGCAAACTGTGTAGCAGTAGTATTCGTTGTATCTATTGTCTTAAGCTTAATACTTCCAAAGAACATGGAAATAGAAAAAATAACAGATTAATAATTAAATACATAAAATTAGAGTGAAATATGATAGGAGCACCGAAGTTTATCGATGCTCCTATATTTTGGTATACGAGGAGGATAAAATTAGTGAGGAATTTTAATAAGAAAAAAATAGGAATAATAATATTATTAATTGTGGCAATATTAGCAGTAGGCTATAAAATGGTATTGGCACCGACATTGTACAACAAGTACATGGAGGAAGGAAATTCTTGTTTAACACAAAAGCAATACGAACAGGCAATAGAGGCTTTTGACAAGGCCATTAAGGTAAAATCAAAGGATACAGCTGCAAGGATACAAAAATCTAAGGCATATGTAGGCAAAAATGAATTCCAAAGCGCTGTAGAAATATTAGAAGACGCACAGAATTTGGACAGAAAGAACGAAGAATTACTTTTAGAAATAATAGATATAGCAGTAACTATAGACGGTGGGACTGCTTACGACTTTTTAGACATATTTGTGCAGGAGGTAGGTGAAGCTAATTTATCTACTAATATAAGAAATCTATTAAATTCAGCAAGTGAATCTCCAAAGCCAGCTCAAATGGATATTTCTGAAGGAAAATACTTATCTTCTATCTGCGTGAAATTAAATAAAGACAGAATGAATATAGGTCATAGCTATTACTATACAATAAATGGAGATACACCAGATCAAAATTCACAAAAATATATGGGAAATATCTGTATTTCTAATACGACAACTATAAAAATAATTGGCTATAATAAGGATGGGCAATCTACAGAGGTAGTTACTTTAAATTACACGATAGATCAAGCTATTCTAGACGAAATTAAAAATAATATAGAAGCATCTAAAAAGCTAATTTCAGAGACAAAAACTGGAACTGATGTAGGAAGTATCCCTGAAAAAAATAAAAAAGAGCTTCAATCTATTCTAGATAAGGCAGAGACATTTGTAAACAGTGAATCGATAAAATACGATGCTGCATGCGATATCAACAAGGAAATTGAAAATGCAATTAAACAATTTAAAGACAACATAGTAAAGCCTGTGGATAAAAGCGAATTAAAAAGCTACATAGATAAAGCTGAGAATCTATACAATAATTCAACAGAAGGAAGCAAAACAGGACAGTATAAGTCTGGTTCAAAATCAAATTTAAAAAAATACATAGACGAAGCTAACAAGGTTTACAGTGAAAAAGCATCTACACAAGAGGAGGTTGACAGTCAAGTTTCAAAATTAAAAAATGCAATAGATGTATTTAATCAAAATAAGATAAAGCAAACTTCTAGTGTAGAGCAGAAAATATTAGGAAAATACATAGTATTTAACAATGATGATGCAGGATTAGGAATTTGTAAATTTACAAAAAATGAGCTTAAATGTGGATATATGGCATCAGAAGGAATTGATGGAAGAATACTATCTAGAAGAGAATCTGGAAACACAGTTTATTATACAACTCCAGATGGAGAGATAACTGTTCAATTACTTGATAATAATACTGTAAATTTTGGACAAACTAGATGCAAATTATTAAATGCGTATCAATTGATAGGAATAGTTTACGATAGATGGCCTGATATGGCTAATTATGATTATTTACGTTATTTTGGAGTGTCACAATCTGAGATAGATTATTTCTATTCTCATTAGTAATTGGAGGTAATTTATGCGTTAAATTCTATAAATTTGCATATATAATATCGAGATTTTTGTAGAAAATATAAGTAAATCGATTATAAAGGAGAAGCAAAATGAACAATAAATGTACACAAAGATGCCAAGATTGTAGATGCAGAAATAATAGAAATGCAAATATGAATTTAACAGATAAAACAGACTCTAATCACAAAACTGCAACTGACAACCAATGGTCTTCTGAGTCAAACCAAAACCAAATGAACGATCAAATGAATGACGAAAGAAATAACCAAATGAACGATCAAAGAAGCAATCGAATGACAGATCAGAGATCGAATAGACAATTTAGATAAATAAATGTGGAAAATTGCCAAATTACAATATGCTAATTTGGCAAT
>NZ_JBJDXL010000056.1:0-7479 GCF_051866655.1 Intestinibacter sp. | reverse complement strand
TGAATGGAATAATAAAGCTGTTTTATACAGAAGTAGTTAAAAATAAAATAAATAATTTGCCTAAGCAGGAATATGAAATAAACGATCAATTTAAAAAAATACAAAATATATCTTATAAAATCGATAACGTAGTTTTTGCCATTTTAAAAATTTTTACAGCGGTATTTATATTGCTTGTTTGCTATAAAATAAATGTTTATTTTGCAATAGGTGCATTTTTTATTGAATTTGCTTATATATTTTACAAAAAAAGTTTTAAAACAAAGGCTGAATCCGAGATAAGTACTATAAAAGAAAATATAAACAAAAGTAAGGAATCTATTTTAAAGGAAAAAGGTAAAAGAGATATATCTTTTTTATTATCAATATTATTAATAGGTTTGGTCACAGGCTTTACATGGGTATTAGCTTTATGCTTTTTTGTGGTTTTTGCAATAACAATAAGGGACATATATGCAAATTTCAAAAATTGCTTATAAATATATTGATTTAATTTGTAAAAAATATACACTGGTTTATTTTAAATAGTGAAAATATTGGGTAACTTCACTTGGATTATATTAATTATTGTGATAAAATTTATCTACATTAAAAGGATTTTATAGATAATTAAAATCAAGGAGGATGCTTGATGGAAAAAAATAGAAAACTAATGAAAAATTTAGTAGATATATCTGTTATGGTGACTCAATCTACAAATTTTTTTGAGATAAAAGATAAAATAGTCGATAAAATGTTGGAGGTTATAGAGCCTACAAAGGCTTGTATTAATTTATTTTACAATAATGATTTTGAATATGCTTATTTGGTGTGTTCTGCTACTTTAGATTACGTACCTAAGGCATTTCCAAAAAATTGTGAAATAGGGACAAAGCTAAACTTTGACCAAGCGTATCCTGAATATATACATGAAGCTGTTAGAGATAAAAAAATAATATATATTGAAGATATTTTTGAAAATCCAAAAGCAGTCGACGAAAGGGAATTAGCCAATATGGAGGGGTATAAGGGTAGAATAGTATTTCCTTTAGTTTTAAATTATAAAGTTATAGGATTTATGACGTGTTTCTTGACAGAAGAGGATTCTATAGAGGAATTAGATATTACATTTATATCTTCTATTGTTTCTTTGATATCTTTATCTATTGAAATTACTATGGAAAATGAGCATACAAGAGACTTAATAGGTAAGCTTAGAGAGTCTATAAGCAATATAAATGATGTCACTGCTAAATTGTATTTGAATAACGATGTCAATCAATTTATGGAGGATTTAAATACTCAAGCGAAAAATTTAACTAAAAGCAATGAAGCATTTATTGTAATAGATGATTTAAATTATGATTATAAAATCTTTAGCACATTAAAAAATAGAAATAGAAAAAAAATTGATTTTCAAAAAATATTATCTGAATTGAGAGATTATAATGAAGATGGAAATTACGAAAATAATCCAAATTTGGAGCTTTTAAAAGATTTAAAGGTAGATAATTATATATATTATAAGCTGAAGGAAGGAAATGAGCTTGTAGGATGTATATTATGTTCAAATAGTAAGGGATATACAGAGGACGATTTCAACATACTAGAATTAATTTCCAAACAGGTTATATTAGGTATGCAATTATATAAATACAATCAAGCTGAAACAAAGCACAAATTGATTGCAAATGAATTGAATATATTGAATAAGCAGCAGAAGTTGATTATGAATGAGAGCGAAATGAATTTAAATAACGATAAGGATTTGTATTTTTACCATAGACCGGCGACTGTTATAGGCGGTGATTTTTACCATGCACAAGCTATAAATGAAGATAAAGTAGCGTATATAATTGCAGATGTCATGGGTCATGGTATAGTTTCAAATTATATAGTCGCGATGATAAAGGGAAGCTTCAAAACTCTATGCTATAATTACAAATCAGCTTCAGAAATTATGAATAAATTAAATCAAATTTTATACGATGAATTCGATAAAATGGGTGTTTTTACTACGTGTATAGTGGCTATTGTAGATACTAAGAATAATACATTGGATATTTCTAATGCTGGACATTACTGTCCGATTATAATCGATAATTTTGGAAGGCTAATATCGGCTGAAAGTGAAATGTGTAAGAAAAATATTCCATTAGGTGTCTTAGAAGATGTGAGTTATAAGCAGGTTACAATACCTATAAAGGATATCTCTATGATTTGTATGTACACAGATGGGGTTATAGAGATAAAGAATAAAAATAAAGAGGAATTCGGAATACAAAGATTTGAATCTTTTTTACTTAAAAATTATACTTTGAAAAAAGACGACTTTATAAGTGCCTTAAAAAATGAATTGGAACAATTTGTTTCCAAACGAAATTTTGACGACGATATATTAATAGTATGTCTAAGTAATAAATGATTTTTAAATAAAAGAGAAATTTATATAGAATGATATGAAAGATTTAATAGGAGGAACTTTATGGGGAAAAGTGATAAAATACTAATAATTAATGGAAGCCCTAGAAAAAATAAAAATTGTGCTTCAGTTATAAAAGAGATAACAAAGAAATTTGAAGAAAACCAAATAGCATATAAGGTGTTAGATGTATATAAGATGAATATAGAGTATTGTACAGCATGTGGAGCCTGTGAAAAGACAGGACATTGTAGAATAAAAGACGATATGACTCCAATATATGAAGAATTCAATCAAAGTACAGGAACTATAACAGTTAGTCCGATGTACTTTGCAAGTGTGTCTACAAAAGTTAAGACTTTAGTAGACAGAACTCAATCATTTTTTTCTAGCAAATATGTGTTGAATAAGCCATCTATAGATAGAGATAAATTTAGATTAGGTATGTATATTGCAATAGGGGGACAACCTGAATATAAAAATCAATTCTTGGGAGGACAACTTGTGATGGATATATTCTACAAATCTATAAATACAGATTTAGAGTATAATTTATATTTATCAAATTCAGATCAAGTTTCTTTTGAAGAAAATGAAGATTTCAAAGCTAAATTCAACAAATCTGTTGATGAATATATATATAAAATAAAACAAAATAATAATAATTAATATTGTAAAGTAAGGGGCGATGAATATGTTAAGGTATTTGACAAGTGGTGAGTCACATGGACAAAGCTTAATATCTATAATAGATGGTCTTCCATCTAATGTAGAGTTAAATTTTGATGAAATAAACAGTGAACTTAAAAAACGTCAATGTGGCTATGGCCGTGGTGGAAGAATGAAAATTGAAAGCGACAAGGTAAATATTCTTGGTGGTGTAAGAGGCAAAAAAACATTAGGTGGACCTATTTCAATTGAAGTAAAAAATAAGGATTATCAAAATTGGACTGAATATATGGCACCTATGGAAGATGTCGATTTTGAAACTAGAAAAGTAGATAATGTAAGACCAGGTCATGCAGATTTAGTTGGATGTCTAAAATACGATTTTACTGATGCTAGAAATGTACTTGAAAGATCTTCTGCTAGAGAAACAGCTAGCAGAGTTGCAGTAGGAGCAATTTGTAAGCAAGTACTTAAAAATTTCGATATAGATTTTGTCTCTCATGTCATACAAATAGGTGATGTGAAGGATGAAAATATATATGATTTTGATTATATAAAAAATAACGTAGATAATTCAGAGGTTAGATGTGCAAATAAAGAAATGGAAGCTAAAATGATTGCACAAATAGACGAAATAAAAAATGAAAAAGATACAATAGGTGGAGTTGTAGAAGTTAGAGTTAAAAATGTAATTCCAGGGCTTGGATCATTTACTCAATTTGACAGAAAATTAGACGGTGTATTAGCTATGCACTTGATGGGAACTCAGGCTATAAAAGGTGTTGAATTTGGTATAGGCTTTGATGTAGCGCGTCTTCCAGGATCTAAAGTAATGGATGAAATAATATACAACGAAAAAGATGGAATAAGAAGAGCAACAAATAGACTAGGTGGTATAGAAGGTGGAATGACAACAGGAGAAGAGATTGTAATAAGATGTGCAATGAAGCCAATTCCAACATTATACAAACCTCTTAACTCAATAAATGTAAATACATTAGAAAAATACCAAGCTACAGTAGAGCGTTCAGATACTTGCGCTGTACCTGCATGTAGCGTTGTATGTGAAAATGTAGTGGCCTTCGTTATATGTCAATTTTTCCTAGAAACAATAGGAGGAAGCAGCTTAGAGGATGTAAAGAGAAATTACAATTCATATGTTCAAAGGTTGGGTGAAAGAGGATGGAAAAAATAAAAAACAAAGTATGTAGTATTTTTATAGATGAAAGCTACAGAAGCTTTAATAAGGCTTTAAATGAAATCAACGGTACTTCTGACAAAAATATAAATGAAATATACGATAACGTATTAGTAATTTCTGATGAAAATGTATACAAAACACAATTACATAAATTTATAGATTTACTGGGTGCTAAATTTGTAAGTGAATATATAGTTCCATCTGGAGAAGGTTCAAAATGTATAGAAACATTTGAAAAGATTTTAAAGCATGGATTAGATGCTGGTCTTACTAGAAAATCTCTAGTAATTGCTGTCGGAGGTGGTGTAGTAGGTGACTTATCAGGATATGTTGCAGCCTCATATATGAGAGGAATTGACTTTATACAAGTTCCTACAACTCTTCTAGCGCAAGTAGATTCATCTATCGGAGGTAAAACTGGAATAAATCTAGGTACTTACAAAAATGTAGTAGGGGCATTTTATCAACCTCAATTTACATTTATAAATGTATCAGCTCTTAGAACTCTTCCAGATGATCAATTTAGAAATGGAATGAGTGAAGTTGTTAAATACGGATTTATATACGACTATGAATTTATTGATTATTTACTAGAAAACAGTGAGGATATCTTAGATAAAAAAGATTTAGCATTAAAATATATTGTAAAAAAATGTGCAGAGATAAAAGCTTACGTTGTAGAAGCTGACGAAAAGGAAGGCGGACTTAGAAAAATCCTTAATTTCGGGCATACCTTTGGACATGGAGTCGAAAAGCTTTGTCATATAGCTCATGGAGAAGCAGTAAGCATAGGTATGAACATGGCATTTAAGCTTTCTCTAAAGAAAAATTTAGTAGATCAAGAATACTACAATAAATTTTTACAAATATGTGAAAAATTCAATCTACCTGTAGAATTTGAAGGGGCAGATGAAAAAGAAGTACTAAATATCATGAAGAGCGACAAGAAAAATAGCTTTTCAAAAATAAATATGATGCTACCAGTAGGACATGGTAAGGTACAGTTATTTAACGATGTAGACGATGAGACAATTTTAGAAATAATAAAGGGGTGCAAACATGCTTAGAGGAACTTTTGAATTAATAGGGGATAAATCAATATCACATAGATCAATAATGTTTTCTGCTATATCAAAGGGAAACAACAAGGTAAGTAACTTTTTAATGGGACAAGATTGCTTAAGTACAGTTTCTTGCTTCAGAAAAATGGGTGTAGACATAGATATCGTAGGAAAAGATGTTTTTATAAAAGGTAATGGAATCAGAGGATTAAAGCCTCCAACAGATATACTTGATGTAGGTAACTCAGGTACAACTATAAGATTAATTATGGGTATACTTGCAGGTAATGACTTTGAATCTACTCTAATTGGAGATGAATCAATAGGAAAAAGACCTATGAAGAGAGTTACAGATCCGCTTAGAATGATGGGCTGTAATATAACAGGAAAAGACGATGCAAACTTCACACCTATAACAGTTAAGGGTGGACATTTACACAGCATAGATTACAAAATGCCAGTTGCTTCAGCTCAAGTTAAATCAGCTATAATACTTGCTAGCTTATATGCAGACGATCAAAGTATAATCCACGAAAAGGTAAAATCAAGAAACCATACTGAAATAATGCTAAAAGCATTTGGTGCTGATATAAAAGAAGACGGATTAGATATAATCGTAAACCCTGTAGATGAATTATTTAATCAAGATATATATGTACCTGGCGATATATCTTCTGCGGCGTTTATAATAGTTGGAGCATTAATCAGCGAAGGTTCTGAGGTTTTAATCAAAAATGTAGGATTAAATGAAACTAGAACTGGAATTATAGATGTCGTAAAAAGTATGAATGGAAATATAGAAATCGTAGATGAAAGAGTAGTAGGTGGAGAAAAAGTAGGAGATTTACTAGTTAAATACTCTAAAGACTTAACAGCCACTACAATAGATAAAACTATAATACCAAGACTTATAGATGAAATACCAGTAATAGCAGTTTTAGCTACACAAGCAGAGGGTACAACTATAATAAAGGATGCCCAAGAATTAAAGGTAAAAGAAAGTAACAGAATAAAAACTGTTGTGGATAATCTAAAGAAAATGGGTGCAGATATAGAAGAATTAGAAGATGGTATGATAATAAAAGGAAAAACTAAGCTTCATGGAGCTACTATAGAAACATTTAAGGATCACAGAATAGCGATGTCTTTTTCTATAGCAGATTTAGTTAGTGATTCAAGAGTAGTACTTGACGATACTAATTGTATAAATATATCTTTCCCAGGATATTTTGATTTATTAAAAAATTTAACTAAATAATAAATAATAGATAACAATATTTTGTATAAAAAAACAATCTTTGAAATAAGTAAAGTGAAAAATTTGTAAGATAATGAATTCTAATGTATTATAATAATTGATTTTCTTATCAAATTTAGATATAATTTAATTGCGGTTATTAAAAAATTAAACTATATTTTAGGAGGTTTTTATTATGAAATTACCAATAGCATTATCAAATAAACATATACATTTAAGCCAAGCAGATGTAGATGCATTATTCGGAGAAGGATATCAATTAACTCAATCTAAAGCATTATCTCAACCAGGACAATATGCATGTGAAGAAAAAGTTACAGTAGTAGGACCTAAAGGTCAACAAACAATGAGAGTTCTTGGTCCAGTTAGACCAGAATCACAAGTAGAAGTTTCTTTAGCAGACGCTAGAGGATTAGGTTTAGCAGTTCCAGTTAGACAATCAGGAGATACTGAAGGAACTCCAGGATTCAAATTAGTAGGACCTAAAGGTGAAGTTGAATGTGAAAAAGGTATAATAGTTGCTGCTAGACACATACATATGAGTCTTGAAGATGCTGAAAAATTCGGTGTTAAAGATAAAGATGTAGTAAGCGTTAAAACTGATGGATTAAGAGGATTAACTTTCCATAACGTATTAGTTAGAGCTAGCGAAAAATTTGCTTTAGAAATGCATGTTGATATAGAAGAAGGAAACGCTGCTGGCGTTAAAAATGGAGATTTAGTAGAATTAATAAAATAATTAACATAGTTAATTAAATTATATGATTTAAAAAATAATAAGAAGTGTATGTATATAGTATACACTTCTTTTTTTTTTTAGTTAAATAATGGAATTTACTAAAAAAAAAAAGAAAAGATTATTAATACTTTAAAAATTTCATTATCTGTG
>NZ_JBJDXL010000055.1:0-1717 GCF_051866655.1 Intestinibacter sp. | reverse complement strand
AAAGAATTAAATCAAAAATTATCTTCTTTTGTGTTAAATATAACATCACCTGCGCTTATTTTATATTCTGTTTCAGAGCCCGTGGAAGGAGACTTGAATACTGTTCTTCAGATATTTTTACTTTCAGTAGCTGTATATGTTGTATTACCGTTTATAGGTATATTTTTTGCTAGAGTTTTAAGAGTGGCTAAAGAAGATAGAAATTTATATCAATTTATGACTATATTTTCAAATATAGGATTTATGGGATATCCAGTAATTCAAGCAATATTTGGAAAAGAAGCTCTGTTTTTTGCAGCTATATGCAATTTAGTTTTTAATATATTCTGTTTTAGCTACGGAGTATTTTTGATATCTGGAGCAGGAAAAGTATCATTTGACTTCAAAAAATTGATAAATCCAGGTATAATTTTCTCTATAATAGCAGTTGTAATTTACCTTACAAAATGGCAGATGCCAGTGATAATAGGTGAAACTTCAGATTTAGTAGGGTCTATAACAACACCGCTTGCTATGATGATAATAGGTTCTTCTTTGGCAGAAATCCCAATAAAGGAAGTAGTAAGTGATATAAGAATATACATTTATACAATTATAAAACAGATTATAATGCCTATTTTATTTTGGTGGGTGCTTAAATTTATCGTGCATGATGCTATGGTTTTAGGAGTTTTAGTCGTTTTAATAGCTATGCCTGTTGGAACTATCGCAATTATGTTTTGCAATCAGTTTGGAGGAAATACATCATTAGCATCGAAATCAATATTTATAACGACACTTGCCAGCGTGTTTACAATACCGACGTTGGTTTATTTGTTGTTTGCTTAAAAACAGGAGGTATATATGGCAAAGAAAAAAGTATACGCTATAAAAGAGGGCTTTGATTTTTCAAAAAATCAAAGAGTTCAAAATAAATTAGTAGATTCATGGAGCGAGTGCCAAAAATACATAAAAGGTGTAAAAGGTGCCATCTACAAGAGCTTTGAGGATGTAGAGGAGGCAAAGTCTTTTTTACAAAATGGAAGTGAATTACTTAGAAAGGGAAAGGATTCCTATGATGAAAATTGTCTTCATATATATGTAGACGGAAGCTATAATTCAGCAAGTAGAAAATTTTCATATGGAGTGGTAGCAGTTTACAATGACATCGTGGAATATATCCATGGTGGATCTGGCAAAAACGCTGAAGACAACAACATAAGACAAATAGCTGGAGAACTAAAGGCTGCAGTAGAAGGTGTAGAATATGCCCTAGAAAACGGTCACAAAAAAGTAGTAGTATTTCACGATTACGAAGGAATATGTCACCATGCAACTGGATTTTGGCAGAGAAAGGATAAATCATCTAAGGATTACTACGAAAAAATGAATACCTTGATGGATAAAGGCATAGAAATTCAATTTGTACAAGTAAAAAGTCATCAAGAGGATTTATTCAATGAAATGGCCGACACTATTTGCAAAAAAGAGTTGGGTATAGATAATGACAAAATATTAGAAAAGCATTTGTCAAATAATCAAATACTAGTGAAAAGTCAAGATATAAAAGAAAAAATAGAGAGCTTAGTTACAAAGGGCTATCAAAATATAGTAGTTTTCGGTGAAGATAAAAATACTACAAAAATATCTGAACCTATATTAGACGAGGATACACATGCGAAAAAGCAGGAGCTAATAGAAAATATAAATGAGATACTTGAAAATCTAGAAAGTGAAA